>CAZRGD010000137.1:0-7110 GCA_964599505.1 uncultured Nitrospirota bacterium
GCCCCATCTTGCGTCCGACGAAGAAGATCACCAGGAAGGTGGAGATGGAGACGATCGACGCCTGGCCGATGGCCACCGGTCCGGCCCAGGCGATCAGGGTGAGCGGCAGGGTCGCCCCGAGCAGCACGATGCCGGTCTTCACGTAGTACTCGACCCGGAAGCCGGCATCCATCCAGCGCGGCAGCCCCACGAGGTTGGCGATCGCCATCCCCAGGAGGAGGGCGAGCAGCGGTGGCTCCAGGTTGTACTGGTGGGCCTGGTCCCACGCCCCGACCATGAAGATCGCGATAGAGCAGAGGTAGACAAAGCTGAAGGCGGGGATGAACTGGGAGAGCTTGTACCCCATCGCCTTGAGGCTGACGCTGAAGACCACGACCCAGAGGAGGTACTGGGCAACGTACTGGGTGAGGTGGCCGGTGAAGTCGGTCGCCAGCTCACCGAGGGTGTGCCACCTCCCCGGATGGACGGCGATCCAGCGGATCGTGCCGCCGTTCGCGAAGAAGGCGAAGGCGACCAGGATGATCCCCAGGGAGAGCCAGATGGCCCACCAGTCCTCCTTCAGGTAGAGCTCTTTCCAGCCGACGCTTTGGACGCGCGGGGTGTCGGTGTCGGGGTGCGGGGTCTCCTGGGCCATGGTGTCTCCTCCTCAGGTGGTGACGGGTTTCGGGGTCGTGCTGGGGGGGGCCGCGGGTGGCCGAGGTGGCGACACTACCACCTCGGCCGCGGAGCACGGGAGGAAAGCTCCGCATCGTGGCCCGGACGGTCGGAGGGAGGAGACACCGCCGCGGGCCACGACTTCCGGTCGCCGTCTCCGTGGGGGGAGGCGGCCGTACCCGCCCCGGCCCGTGGGCCGGAGCGGGGACTCGGACTAGAAGCTCACCTGGAACTGGGCGAGGAAGGCGTCGTCCTTGTAGCCGCCGACCCCCTTCCAGTCCCAGCCGTCACCGCCGGCGACCACGTAGTCCACCTGGATGCGTGCGGCATGCCTCTTCTGCGGCAGGAGGTTGATGTTGAGACCGAGGAAGAGGTTGCTCAGGTCGGTGTCGTGCAGGTCTTCGTTGCCGTAGTAGTAGCGGATGACCGGCTCGAACATGGGGGTGACCTGGTAGCCGGCGTGGAGGTACCACACCTGCTGGTCGCGGTCGGTCGTGCCCTTGACGTCGGAGCCGTCGATGTACTCGCCCTTGAGGGTGAGCTGCTTCAGGTAGTAGGCGATCGCCGCGTCCCACACCTTGTAGTCGTTGCTTCCCGCGCCGCCGGCGTTCTCGCTGAGCCCGTAGGAGACCTCGGCGTGGACCATCTTGCCGTAGTCGTAGCGCAGGCGTGCGGCGTAGGCGTTGTCTTCGCCAACCGATCCACCGGTGACCGCACCCGATCGGGTGGTGGGCTGGAAGTAGCCGATGTCGTAGCCCAGGCCGGTGTGCATGACGTCACTGCCGCTGAGCATGGCGCCGACGGAGCGCTCGAGGACCAGCTTCTTCTCCATCCCGCGCTTGGTGATGTCGAGGTGCTTGCCGGGGATGTTGAAGTCCATCCCCACCGGGGTCTTGAACATGCCGATGTTGAAGAAGGCCGCCTTGCTGAACTTGTAGCCCACCTGGGCGTCCTTGATGATCTCGGGCAGCCCGGCCTTCGACTTGGAGATGTCCGGGCGGTTGAAGTCGAGGTGCAGCTTGCTGAAGATCTTGCCCCACCAGATCTTGTAGCCAATACGGACGCGATCGGCGCCCACCCGAAGACCGTCGTCTGCCGCGTCACGACCCCCGGCGACGCCGGCACCCGATTCCAGGGTGAATTGTGAGAAACCAAAGAGGTTGAGGGAGAAATTTTCCCCCGCCACCTCCTTCTTGACGATCCCCACGGCGGCCGCCGGGGTGGGGAGGAGCGACGGTACGGCGGCGATGGCCAGGGCCACTCCTACGAAACCAAGCTTGATTCTCTTCAACGGTCTACCTCCTGTTAGATAATGGTGAACGGGTCTCACTAGGGGCAAGCGGCCGTGAATGGCGCCACCGTCGCGGTCGCCGCCCGACTTTCTCCCTCTCTCAGCAAGGGGCGTGCCGACCTGGATTTCCCTCCTGACGGCGGATCGGCGGTTGAAATGGACAAAAGTGCACAAGAAGGGCGACTCTGCTGTTCAGATGTGTCCAACCTGCGGCGGCGCACTGTTCGCCGGTGATCTTCGTCCCGGATGGTCCGCGCCCGCCCCCTCCCTTTGGTTCTACGTTGTGGCCCGCCGCCGGCCCACGAGCCGCCCCGGCCGGACCTCTGGGGACAGTGAATGGGGGGGATCTGTCCGAATCGGGACAGCGGAGCTCGGATACACGCGAATCCGAGTGGCACGACCCTTGCATGAGCCGGGGTCATGAACGGCCTGCTCTCCACCTCCCTGGTGATGCTCTTCCTCCTGGGGGGAGGTGTGGCCCCGTCGAGCGAGCCCACCCGGATGCTCTTCTTCTATCAAGAGGGGTGTCACTGGTGTGAGGAGATGGAGGCGGTGGTCCACGAGGCCGACCTCCAGCAACTCCTCGGGGACCGCGTGCAGCCCGTGCGGATCAACGTCACCGGCCGGGTGTTGGTCACCCCCTTTGAGGAGACGGGGCGTGCCCTGAGCCGCCGGTATGCGGTGGATCGCACGCCGACGATCATCTTCCTCGGCAAAGCCGACCGCGAGCTTCTCCGGATCCCCGGCGTGCTGACCAAGGAGGATTTCGAGGATGTGGTGTGTGAGCACGTGCCCGCGGTCCACGCGGTGTGTAGTGAGCGGTATCGTAACGGGGGGCGTGTAGCCTCACCGAAACCTGGAAAGGAGATCTCGTATGAGCATGAAGGAGAGAAATCGCCCGGCCGTGGCGGCGACGGTGTTTGGCACCCTGGCCGTGCTCTCGATGTCCCTGGTGCCGCAGGTGGCTCAGGCAGCGGATGTGGCCCGCGGGCGAAAGGTGATGACCACCAAGTCGTTGGGAAACTGTGCCGCGTGTCACGTCTTTCCCAACGTCGAGTCTCCCGGTGACATCGGGCCAAACCTGGTGGAGGCGATGAAGAGCTACGGTGATGAAGATCGCAACCTGGTCCGCCAGTGGGTCTGGGATGCGCGTGAGCTCATGCCGCACACCATTATGCCGCCCTTTGGCGCCAACAAGATCCTCACACCGGAGCAGGTGGACGACGTCGTCGAGTACCTCTACTCGTTAAAAAAGTAGGGGGGGCGAGCCGTCGAACGAACCCATTCTGTGAAACGACGCCGTGGCCTACTCACGGCGGACTCGAAGGAGAGAGCAATGAAGGAAATGCAGACCCAACCCAATGGTGTATCCCGTCGAGAGTTCCTGAAGAAGGCGGGCTTCGCATCCGTGGCGGTGATGGCGGTGAGCACCGTCTCGTCCATGTTCTCCACCGGGGGAAAGTCACCCCTCTCGTGGCTGGGTGCCCAGGAGGCGGAGGCGGCGGGGAAAGACGTGCGCGAGGTCCTGCGCGCCAACTTCGGTGATCGCACCATCCAGCCGTCTCATGTGACGTTGAAGACCCCGATCATCGCCGAAAACGGCGCAGTCGTACCGGTCGCCATCGACTCGGACCTGCCGATGGAGGCGGGTAACTACGTCAAGAAGATCTACATCTTTGTGGATCAGAACGGTGACCCCTTCATCGCCAGTGCCGATCTCACCCCGGCGAGCGGCAAGGCGGCGTACGCCCTGCGCATCAAGATGCGCAAGACCTCCCTGGTGCGCGCCGTTGTGGAGACCAACAAGGGTGTCCTTTACGGCGACACGAAGACCGTGAAGGTGACCATCGGCGGCTGTGGCGGCTGACCCCCGCGCTGTCCTGCGATCTATCAATAGAGAAGTCTGTGGCGAAAGGAGAACAAGATGCCTAAAGGCGTAGGAAAGATCCGGATTCGGTTGCCCAAGCACATCACCAAGGGGGAGGTGATTCCCATCAAGGCGCTCATCACCCACCCGATGGAGACCGGGCTGAGGAAGAACAAGAAGACGGGAAAGATGATCCCCGCCTTCTATATCAACGATGTCAGCGTCTACTACGGGGGCGAGCTCGTCACCCACGCGGACTGGAGCATCGCGGTGAGCGCGAACCCCTTCATGACGTGCTACGTCAAGGCGGACAAGGCGGCCCCCCTGAAGATTGTCTGGAGAGACATCAAGGGCGGGGTCTACGAGAAGACGGTGCAGGTCAAGCCCGAGTAGGGCGCGTTAAAGCCTATCCATAATGGGGGTTAGAACCGTGAAGATAAAAGAACGAATGGTGATCATGGCGACGCTGTCGTTTCTGGTCGTGGGGTTTGGGAGTCTCCTCTCCTGCGCCACGCCCAAGGCAGGTGAAAAGACGCCGGCGACCAAGGAGAAGGCTGCGACGAAGGGGCCGCAGATCGAAAACCTCGAGCAGAGCATGTCGTACGACGAGTACCAGAAGCGTTACAAGGCGTTCTTCGGCAACGCCACGGAGCAGATGGCGGAGGAGGGGAATCCTGCGGAGTTCCTCATTGATGACGGCAGAGACCTCGTCAACAAGGTGGTGGGGACCGAGGGGTCATCGTGTGCCACCTGCCACGGGAAGGATGCGGTCAAGCTCAAGGGGGTGGCGGCGACCTTCCCGAAGTACAGCCCGGCCATCAAGAGCATCATGACGGTTGCCCTACAGATCAACCGCTGCCGGGAGAAGCGTATGGGGGCGAAGCCGCTGAAGTACGAGTCGTACGATCAGCTCGCCCTGACCATGTACGTGAAGTCGCTCTCGAACGGGATACCGATCCACGTCTCGATCGACGGTCCGGCGCGTCCCTTCTATGAGAAGGGCGAGGCGTACTACTACCAGCGCCAGGGGCAGTTCAACTTTAGCTGTGCCGTGTGTCATGTGAAGTACGCCGGTTTTCGGGCGCGCACGAACCTGATCTCCAATAACAAGCACCACGGCGACCACTGGCCGGCGTATCGCTTGAAGTGGGGCAAGACCGGCTCCATGCAGCGGCGTTTTCGTGGTTGTCTGAAGAACATGCGGGCGAAGCGGCCGGCGTTCCAGACCGAGATCTTTCGTGACCTCGAGCTCTACCTCACCTCGATTGCCAACGGTGAGCCGATGCGGGTCCCCGGCCTACGGATGTAGCGGGTCGCGGGGGGGAGATCGAACGAACTGTGCGAATTCATAGGAGAAGTTGACATGAGTATCAGTCGGCGGGATTTCATGCAGATGGTGGGGTTGGCGGCGGGGTCCGCGCTCTTCACCCCGGCGGCGCTGGCGCGTGGGCTGAAGCGCGGGGCGCTGATGGAGTTTGCTCCCAAGGGGCAGCTCACCCTCCTGCACACCACCGATAGCCACGCGCAGCTCGTGCCGATCTACTATCGGGAGCCCGACGCGAACATCGGCGTCGGCGAAGATCGTGGCCAGCCGCCCCACCTCACCGGCAAGACGTTTCTCAACCGGTACGGGATCAAGGCGGGTACGGTGGATGCGTACGCCTACTCGAGCGACGACTACCTCCACCTTGCCAAGGAGTACGGCAAGATGGGGGGCTTTGCCTACCTCGCCGCGATGATCAAGCAGGTGCGCGCGGAGCGGCCGGGCAAGACGCTCTACGTCGACGGGGGAGACACCCTTCAGGGGTCGGCGACCAGCCTGTGGACCCGCGGCGAGGACATGGTCCAGGTGATGAACGCCCTTGGATGCGAGGCGATGACCGGTCACTGGGAGTTCACCTACGGTGCCGAGCGGGTCCAGGAGTTGGTGAAGCAGATGAGCTTCCCCTTCGTGGCGCAGAACGTCCACGACGCCACCTGGGGCGACGCGATCTTTCCGCCGTACACCATCAAGCAGGCGGGCGGTCTCTCGGTCGCCATGATCGGCCAGGCCTTCCCGTACACGCCGATCGCCAACCCGCGTCGCTTCATCCCCGACTGGAGCTTCGGGATCCAGGAGGACAGCCTGCGGAGCGTCGTTGCCGAGGTGCGCGGCAAGAAGGTCGATCTCGTCATCCTCCTCTCCCACAACGGCATGGACGTGGACAAGAAGCTGGCGAGCCGGGTGCAGGGGATCGATGTCATCGTCGGTGGTCACACCCACGACGGCGTGCCGCAGCCGGTGGTGGTGGGCAAGACCCTGGTGATCGGCTCCGGCTGCTACGGCAAGTTCCTCTCCCGCCTCGACGTGGAGGTGAAGGGGCGTCGGATCGTCGACTACAGCTACCGTCTCATTCCGGTGATGTCGTCGATGATCGTTGCCGACCCGGAGATGACCAAGCTCATCGAGACGATCCGCAAGCCATACACCAAGAAGCTCGACGAGGTGGTCTGCGAGACCGACGAGGTCCTCTACCGGCGCGGTAACCTCGACGGCACCTTCGACGAGGTGATCTGCGACGCGGTGGTCGACCACTTCGGGGTCGACTTCGTCCTCTCTCCGGGTTTCCGCTGGGGGCGGACCGTGCTGCCCGGGCCGGTGACCGCTGAAGACGTCTACTCCCAGACCGCCCTCACCTACCCGAACACCTACAAGGCGGAGATGACCGGCAAGCAGCTTCGGGCGATCCTCGAGGATATCGGCGACAACCTCTTCAACACCGACCCGTACCGCCAGCAGGGCGGCGACATGGTGCGCAGCGCCGGCCTCGACTTCACGGTGAAGCTCTCCGCCAAGGCGGGGAATCGGATCCGCGACCTGAAGGTGCGGGGCCGGCCGGTGAAGGCGGACGACAAATACTCCTTTGCCGGCTGGGCCTCCATGGCGGAGCAGAGCGGGCCGCCGGTCTACGACGTGGTCCTGGCCTACCTGCGCAAGAAGCGGCGGGTCCACCCGACCCTCACCCGGCCGAAGCTGGTGGCGTAAGGGGCGGCGGCGCGGCTACCTGCCGCGCTGCCGCGCCGCCGCGCCGTTTCGATGGTCCGGTCGCACCACCGGGGGCACGGGGGGCGGGCGGGCTCATCCTCCTCCTTCCACCCCGTCCACCCCCGTGTCTCTGGTGGTGAGACCGACCGCGAGGCTTGATCCGGCGCGCCCCTTGCGGTGGCGATGGGGGCTGGTACCTTCGCCTCACCGCGTGTGACGACTAGGAGTCTGTCGGACTTATGCGATCGTCGCGAGGGAAAGCGGGCTCGAGCC
>CAZRGD010000138.1:0-7086 GCA_964599505.1 uncultured Nitrospirota bacterium
CGCTTACGCGTGCTATAGCCGACAGTGGTTGACCCATAGGGCCGACCTGATCCCATCCCCCATCCCCGGGCGCACGAAGCGCGCCGCAGCGAGCCTTCCCCATGATCCAGCGCTACGCCGGCAACCCGATCCTCACCAAGGCGGACGTCCCCTATCCGGTGGAGACGGTCCACAATGCCGGCGCGGTGCGCGTGGGCGACCGGGTCATCCTCCTCTTCCGCGCCCACCGGCGCTCCGGCCGCTCGATCCTCGGGATCGCCGAGAGCGACGACGGCCTCGCCTTCACCGTGCGGCCGGCCCCCTTCCTCGTCCCCGCCACGGAGGGTCCCTTCGCCGAGTACGAGGCGTTCGGGGTGGAGGACCCGCGGCTCACCGCGCTGGACGGTGCCTACTACATCACCTACTCCGCCTACTCGCGCCACGGGGTGCGCATCGCCCTCGCGCGCACCGAGGACTTCCGCACGGTGGAGCGCGTCGCCCTGATCACCGAGGCGGATACCCGCAACTGCTGCCTCTTTCCTGAGCGGATCGGCGGCCGCTACTGGCGGCTGGACCGGCCCCACTCGGAGATCTCCCACTGGTCGATCTGGAGCTCGTGCTCCCCCGACCTGGTCCACTGGGGCGACGCCCGCCGGGTGATCGCGCCGGCGCCGTACCACTGGGACGAGCTGAAGGTAGGGCCGGGTGCGCCCCCGATCCGGACCGAGGCGGGGTGGCTGTCGATCTACCACGGGGTCTTCGCCACCATGGACGGCGCGGTCTACCGTCTCGGGGCGGCGCTCCACGACCTGGAGGATCCGTCGCGGATTCTCGGGGTGGCGGACGAGTGGATCCTCCAGCCCGAGTCGCCGTGGGAGGTGACGGGTTATGTCCACAACGTGGTCTTCACCTGCGGCGCCATCGAGGAGGGGGGTGGGCTCCTGCGCCTCTACTGGGGTGGCGCCGATCAGGTGGTGTGTACCGGCACCGCGTCGATCGACGCCCTCGTCGCCCACTGCCTCGACCACCCACGCCCGCCCCTCCCGTGAGACGGCCTCTCCTCCTCCTCCTCGCCCTCCTCGCCGCCGCTCGCGGCGCCGGGGCCACGCCACCTGCCCGGTCCATCTCGCCGGCGCCACGTATCACCGCGATCGACTACCTCGGCAACCACCGGACAAAGAGGCCGATCCTCGCCCGCGAGATGCTCGTGCACGTGGGCGATCCCTTCGACGCGCAGCGGTTCGAGGACTCCCTCCAGCGGATCCGCAATCTCAGCATCTTCTACCGGGTGAGCGGTGAAGTGCGGTCGGTCGGGCCGGGGGAGGTGGCGCTCACGGTGCGGGTGGCGGAGAAGTGGTCGGTGCTGCCCCTGCCGCAGGTCGATATCACCGACGAGGGCGACGTGAAGCTCGGGCTGGACTACACCGACTACAACTTCCGCGGCGAGGACCAGCGGCTAAACCTCAAGTTCAAGCACGCCTTCGGCACCGACGCGGGGGGCAAAGCGGGGGAGTCGGCCTCCGCCTCCCTCGACGTGCCGCAGGTGGGGGAGAGCCCGTACGACCTCAGCGTCGGCTTTGGCCTGGCGACCAACAACGAGGCCGCTTCCCGCACGTCGCTCACCGGTACCCGCGGCGGCAACGCCACGAGCATTGATTTCGACGTCGATGTGGGCCGCTTCGAGCGGGTCAAGACGCACCGGCGGCGGCGCGCCATCGGCTTCACGGTCAACCATGTTACCGGCACCGAGGACCAGCCGCGCTGGCTCAACAGCCTCCGCCTGAGCCGTTCGCTCGATGCGGTAAACGACTTCGTCTACACCTTCCGCGGCTACCGGGTCGGCGGCGAGGTGCAGCTCTTCAGCAACTGGCTCGGCGGCGAGGCGTCGGCCGCCAAATTTTCCGCTGGCTACACCCGATTCTGGAAGCGCGGTGAGCACAATCTGGTGGGGCGGGTGCGCGGCGGCTACACCTTCGGTCCCGACGCTCGCGACGTCGGCTTCGAGCTCGGCGGCGGACGCAACCTGCGAGGGATCGACAAGGCGTCGCTGGTGGGGGCGGGGATGTGGCTCCTCAACCTCGAGTACCGCTCGCCGCGCGCCTGGGGGTGGCTCGGCGGCGCCTGCTTCACCGACCTCGGGGCGGCCGGGGAGGAGGGCGATCTGGTGGATCCGTCGCACCTGGCCGCGGGCGGCGGGGTGGGGTTGCGCGCCTATGTCGGGCGGCTGGTGAAGGGGGTGGGGCGCCTCGATGTCGCCTACGGTACCGGCCCCGACGGCATCGGCGGATTGAAGGTCTACTTCGGGCTGAAGCAGCCGCTGTAGGGGGGGCGCGGGGAGGGCGGCCCACGCCCTTCGGGCCTGCCGCGCCTGCGGCGCGGATCGCGAGCGGGAGCTTGCTCCTACCGAGGCTCTGGGGGTGACGGTGGAGGGCCGTCGGGGTAGGGGGTTGTGGTAGGAGCCGGCTCCTGCCGGCGATCCGCGCGGTTGGCGCGGCAGGCCCTTTGGGCCTGTATCGGGGGTGCAACCCCCTCCTACCGCCGCTCCACCGGCACGAAGGCGCTGGCGACGGCCTCGTGGAGCTGATGGGCGAGGAGCTTGCGGTCACCGGCCGCGAGGATGGGCTCGCCGAAGGTGACCGCGTAGTCGATGTGCCTGAGGGTGAGGAGGCGGCGGGCGTGGCCGCCGAGGGGGGCGGGGCCGTGCCAGCACACGGTCTCCGAGATGTCGACCCCGCCGCCGGGGACCGACGGGCGCAGGGTGACCGGGTGGCACACCACCCCGGCACGGATCGCTGCCTGAAAGAGGGCGGGCTTGAACCGGGCGACGGTGGCGCCGGGGGAGGTGGTGGACTCGGGAAACCAGGTGATCCGCTCGCCGGCGCGCAGCCAGACGGAGAGCTCACCGAAGACCCGGCCGGTGTCGCGAGTCTGGTCGCGGTCGATGAACAGGGTGCCGGCGGCGCGGGCGAAGAAGCCGATCATCGGCCAGCGGGCGATCTCCGCCTTGGAGAGGAAGAGGGTCGGGTAACAGGCGGCGAGGACCGGGATGTCGAGGTAGGAGAGGTGGTTGGCGACCACCATCGCCCCCGGCGGCGGCGGGGTGCCGGTGTGGGTGAGGCGTACCCCCACGGCGCGGAGAAAGAGGCGCGCCCACAGGTGGGTGGCGCGGGCACCGATCCGCGCCCGCAGGCGCGGCCGCCTCGGCAGGGCGAGGGCGATGAGGAGGGTGGGCAGGCCCACCCCCACGGTGACGATCGCGAGCAGGAGGAGGCGGCTGGTGATGCGCCAGATCCGAATCATGGCGGCGAGTCTATCCCGTCGGCGATGGCGGACCGAGAGGGGCCGGACCGGCGTGGTGGGAGGGCTACTTCAGTTCCGGGAGGTCCGCCTCGTAGAGGTGGGCGAGGAAGCGGAGCCACGCCTCCTCCTCGGTCTCGAAGAAGCCGCGTTCCGCCATCCACCGCTCGAAGTGGTCCTCGGCCCGGCGCCACGAGGTGACCAGGCGGCGCTGGGTCCGGGTCTTGAGCTGGTCGAGGCGGGGGAAGAGGCAGGCGCCGGCAGGCGGATCGCTATGGGCGAGCCAGGCGATCGGTGCGGTGGGGTCATCGCCGCACAGGTAGGGGTCCCCAGGCTCCGGTTGCCAGGCGAGCAGGCGGGTGCACGCCTCCTGGCAGCAAAGCCAGCGGTAGGTCGTGTACTCCTCGCCGTAGGGGTAACTCACCCCCGTCCTTTCGGCCCATGGGGGCGTCCGGATGACCGCCGTCCGCCAGGGCTCGCTGTGCGAGCCAGGGGCTAGGAGTCTGTCGGACTTATGCGATCGTTGCGAGGAAAAGCGGGCTCGAGTCCGGATTGGGACCCGTTCGAGGCACATAGTGGGCCTATGAAACGAAGAACGGGGCACGATCCGGGCCGAGATCCGCTTTTCCGCAGTAGATCGTGCATAAGTCCGACAGGCTCCTAGGGATTAGAGATTAGAGATTAGGGGAGGTGCCGGCCTGCGGCCGGCGATGATTGTGCTGATCCTCTCTGCGCGAGGCCCCCATCCGACGGTTATGGGGGGGTGGACAAGTGGGCAATTGGGCCTACATTGTGGTGGTGGGCGAGGGGTTTTCCCCGACGCCCGCTAGCCCCCGGTGGCATCCCCTCCCCTCCCCGCCACCGGGGGCACTTTTATGCCCGTCGGTGTGCCACGACTGCGGCGCGCATTGCCGGTTGGCCGCAGCAGCGGGTGGCACCCTCTTGGTAGGCGAGGATCTCCAACCCGGTGCATGCGTGGCGGAGCTCGCCGGGGCGCAGGAGGTGGGCCGGGTTGGCGGGGTGGCCGTAGCGCTCTTGGCCCGCCAGATAGGTGGCGTAGACCAAGATCCCGTCGGGGGCGAGGGCGTCGGGGAGGGCGGCGAGGAGGGGCCGGTGGAGGAAATTGTGGCAGGTAATGAGGGCGTAGGTGCGCCGCTCCGGGAGCCACCCCCCCTCCAGGTCGAGGTGGCACCAGGTGACGGTGAGCCCGCGGGTGGTGGCAAGGCGTTGCCCCTTCGCCAGGGCAATCGCCGAGCCGTCGATTGCCTCCACCGTGAGGCCACGGGCGGCGAGAAAGACCGCGTCGCGTCCCTCGCCGCAGGCGAGATCAACCGCCCGGCCCGCGCTCGGCAGGAGGTCGGCGTGGGCGGCGAGCCAGTCGTTCGGGTCGGTGCCGTACCGGTACCCCGCGCCGCGGTACCGCTCGTCCCAAGCGGTCGCGGTGGGTCGTCTCACCCTTCGCTACCGGCGTGGAAGATCTGTCGTGCCCGCGTGGCGAAGGTCTCGAAGAGGGTGGGGTCGGCGGCGGCGGGGGCGGTGGCGGCCAGCGCCGCGTCGGAGGGGTGGAGGGTGGTGTAGACTCGCCACACCGGCGGCGAGTAGGCGCCGCAGCCGTTGCCGCACTGCTGCGGGTTGAAGACCTTGATCAGCCATTCGCCGTTGCGCTCGCCCACGAAGGTCCAGCCGGTGCCACGATGCAGGGCGTTGAGGGCGGCAAGCTCCTCCACCAAGGCGGTGAACTGGCCGTGGACCACGTCGCCGGTGAGGGACTCGATGGTAGGGGTGGGCTTCGCCTGCGGGTCGATGAGGTGCCAGGTCCGCTCCCGCGGCAAGGTGGCGGCGGTCTTCTCGTGGAGCTCGGCGGTGTGCATCCCGTTCAGACGGCCGTTGTAGAGGGCAAGAAAGGGATCGTTGGAGAGGGGCGCGGAGGTCATGATTTCACTCTGCCAGGGCGCTTTTCTTCGGTCAAACGGGTGTGTGGTTGATTCTCCCTTTCGTGGGCCGGTGGGGGCGCCTACCTTGTTGCGGTGAAGCGACCCGACCACTTCCTTCCCGAGGGCGACGCGGCGCGGGAGTGGGCGTGGGCGGCGGTTCTTGCCGCCTGGGATGGGGGTGACAACCTGCGGGTGGCGGAGCTGGCCGAGCGGTGGCTAGCGAGTCACCCGGACGATCGCGATTTTCGCCTGTGGGCGGCGGACGGTTTCGCGGCGGCGCGCCGCCTGGAGGCGGCGACCGGCCACCTGCGGGCGGTTCTGGAAGATGCCCCCAGCGATGTGGAGGTGGTGGCGCGCCTCGGCCACCTCTCTTTTCGCGGCGGGGAGATCGACGAGGCGGAGCGTCTCTTTCGCGATGCCCTGGCGCTTCGAGACGACTGGGCCGACACCCACTACGGCCTCGGTCTGGTGGCGGAGCGGCGGCGCGACTATGTGGGGGCGGAGCGTGCATTTGCCACCGCCCACCGCCTTGAGCCGGACGGTTTTCCCCTGCCGGTGCGTCTCACCGACCGGGAGTTTGACCACTGCCTGCAGGAGGCGGTGGAGGGTTTGCCGCCGGACCTCCACAGCGCCCTCGAGTCGGTGGCGATCGTCGTCCGGGATCTCCCGGATGCGGAGTCGATGCGCGCGGTGGAGCCGCCCGACCCCGAGCTCCTCGGCCTCTTTACCGGTCCCACCCACGGTGAGCGGTACGCCGGCACCGGCGACATCCCGCCGACCATCGTCCTCTACCGGCGCAACCTGGAGCGGCTGTCGGAAGACCCGGACCACCTGATGGAGGAGATCGCCACCACCCTCTACCACGAGCTCGGCCACTACCTTGGCTGGGACGAGGAGGAGGTGGCGCAGCGTGGCCTGGAGTAGCCTGCGCCGTTGGCGCTTAAAAAAGGGGGGCCGGTTGCTAGGAGCCTGTCGGACTTATGCACGATCTACTACGGGAAAGCGGATCTCGGCCAGGATCGTGCCCCGCTCTTCGTTGCATAGGCCCACGTAGCGCTCGAACGGTTCCCAATCCTGGCTCGAGCCCGCTTCCCCTCGCGACGATCGCATAAGTTCGACAGACTCCTAGTTTTCCCCACGCCGTGCACGGCGTATACTCCGTCGCCTATTTCGACCCCCTACAAAAGAAGGAGCCTCCCATGGCCGATCCCGAAGACAAGCAAGAGCTGAACATCCCTGGTGCGTGGTACGTGGACACCGAGTGCATCAACTGCGACGTGTGTCGCGAGACCGCCCCCGAAAACTTCAAGGAGGCGGAGGACGACGAGTACTCCTACGTCTTCAAGCAGCCGGAGAACGACGAAGAGATCGCCGCCTGTGAGGAGGCGAAGGAGGAGTGCCCGGTGGAGGCGATCGGCAACGACGGTTGATGCCGAGATCACGACCGCCCGGCTTTCCGCCGGTGCCGAACTGATGGTCGCCGCCGCCCGGTAAGAGGATCTCTCGAACCGGGCGGCGGTTTTTTGTCACCTAGATTCTGCAATCCTCCGAGCACCGAGGGCGTCGAAACAGGTCCTTAGGCAAGGCGGCAAGCCGATTTCGGCGCAGACGTACTTGCGGTACGTTGAGCACGAAATCGGCGAAGCCAACGCCGCATAAGGGCCTGTATCGGCGGCCGAATGCCGGAGGATTGCAGAATCTAGGTGTCATGAAGCCCGACCCTCCCTACGCCCTCGACGACCTCGACGACGCCCTCGCCGCGGTGGTTCCGCGCATGCGGGCGCTCCTTGGCACGCCCGGCCGGATCACCACGCCACTGACCCTCCCGGAGCTGGCGCAGCGGTTTATTGGGGTGCTGCCGGAGGAGGGGGTTGGC
>CAZRGD010000139.1:0-7052 GCA_964599505.1 uncultured Nitrospirota bacterium
GCTGTGGATCGCCCCGGCGGTGGGGCTGATGGCCAGCGTGCCCGTCAGCCTTGGTGGCCTTGGCCCGCGCGAGTGGGGGTATGTGTCCCTCCTCCGGGTGGCGGGGGTGGGGGGCGCCGCGGCGGCCGCCTTCGCCTTTGCCTGGCTCGCCCTGGTGAGCGCCGTCAGCCTCGCCGGCGGTCTCGGTCTGCTTCGCGGTGAGGCGGTGAGTCTGCCGCCGGACACGACCGTTTCCGGGTCTTCGCAGGAGGGGGCTGGAAAAGGGAGCAGATAGGGAAAAACCTAGTCATTACAAAGAGATTTAATCGCCTGCGCCACCTCGTCGATACGGTGGGGGAGCCTGAACCACCCCTCTCACCGGGTCCCACCAGCCGATGCCGAACCTCTCCAATGACACCCAGATCCTGGTGGTGGACGACTCCACCGCGGTGGTCGATCTTCTCGAGCGGATTCTCCACCACGCCCACTTTGAGCAGGTGGAGTCCTTCTTCAACCCTCTCGATGCCCTCACCTGGCTTCAGGAAAATATTCCGCACGTTATCCTCCTCGATATCGAGATGCCGGAGATGAACGGTCTCACCTTTCTCCGCCACGTGCGAGCGAGTCCGGAGACGGAGATGGTGCCGGTGGTCATCATGACCTCGATCCACCAGCGCGAGGTAAAGTTGGAGGCCCTCGCCGCCGGCGCCACCGACTTCGTCAACAAGCCCTTTGATCAGCTCGAGCTGGTGGCGCGAGTACGCAATCTGTGTCGCCTCTCCACCTACCAGAACATGCTCCGCTCCTCCTCCGACCATCTCTCGGAGCTGGTGAGCGAGTACTCCAAGAGCCTCGACGAGAGCCGGCGGGAGATCATCGCCCGGCTGGTGCGTGCGGCCGAGTTCCGCGACAACGAGACCGGCCTGCACGTCGTGCGGATGAGCCAGTACGCCATGCTCACCGCGCGCGAGATGGGGCTCGACGACAACGGGGTGGCGACCATCCTCCAGGCGAGCCCGATGCACGACGTGGGCAAGATCGCCATCCCCGACCGGGTCCTGCTCAAGCCCGGCAAGCTCGATGCGGAGGAGTGGCGGATCATGCAGAGTCACACCATCCACGGCGCCCGTATCCTCGAAGGCCACTCGTCGCCCCTCATGCAGGCGGCGGCGGAGATCGCCCTGTGTCACCACGAGTGGTGGGACGGCAATGGCTACCCCAACGGCCTGGTGGGGGAGGAGATCCCGCTGAACGCGCGCATCGTGGCGGTAGCGGACATCTACGACGCCCTCACCTCCGAGCGCCCCTACAAGGAGGCGTGGGGGCGGGAACGGGCCCTGGCGGAGATCCGTCGGGTCACCGGCACCCACCTCGACACGCAGGTGGTGGACGCCTTCTTCCGCTGCCAGGATCAGGTGCAGCAGGTGCATGCGAAGTACCAGGACCCACCGCGGGCGGTCCCCTACCTGGCCAAAGTCGCCAGCGCCTCTTAAGACGGCCGCGCCATGCACCTATTTTTTCGCGTTGCGAAAAAATAAAAACAGGGGGCACCGGCGACGCCGGTGCCCCCTGAGTCGTGCGGTGATGGGGACGGCTAGAAGTTCAGGCTCGCCATCACGTAGCCCCAGTAGCCGACGTTGTCGACGGAGACATCGTTTGTCGGGTCGGTGTCGAAATTTTGCGGGTAGAGCTTCGCCTCCATGGCGTCATCCTTGAAGAAGGCGGACCAGCCGGCCTGAAGGGTGACCGGGCCGGTCTTGTGCTTCACCGTCAAGTCGACCTCGGTCCCGAGGTTGTCCTCGCCAGCGAGGCGCACGTCGCTGCCGGTGGAGTCGGTGGACTCGGCGGTCTGGAAGTAGTGGAGGTCGGCGGCGACCTTGGTCGCCTTGTCCACCGCGTAGCTCGACTTGAGCTGGTAGTCGATCAGACCGAGGCCGGAGACATTGTCACCGGTACCACCAAAGGCGAGGAAGTAGTCCATGTAGCCGTAGAACTTGTGGTTCGTGGCCAGCAGGGTGTTGAAGGAGTTGTTGTCGTTGTCGGTGGCGTCGTCATCACCCGAGAGGTAGTCGACACCCGCCCCGACCTTCAAAGGACCGCTCTTGAAGAAGACGTGGCCGGAGACGAGGTAGGCGCTGATGTCGATGGCGCCGCTGTCGCCGGTCTGGTAGTCGGCGGTGAAGTCGTAGCTCAACGCGTCGGTCGTCCCGGTGTAGTAGAAGCCGATGTCGTAGAGGTTGAGGTTGTCGCCCATGCCGCTACGCAGGTAGTAGACATGCGGCTGGAAGGAGTGGCCCTTGGCCACATTCCATACGGAGTGGAAGCCCGCGACGTAGGTGTCCTCGTCGAGCCCCTCGTCCGCGAGGACGTTGCTCCCATGAACGAGGTCACTCTTGTCCGCCTCACTGAGCTGGAGGTAGAAGGGGATCACCACGCCCTGGTCGCCGAAGGCACGGGAGAGGACGAGGCCGTCCAGCGACCGGGCGTTCTGGGTCCAGTTCACCGCACCCACGAGGCGCTGGTCGGCGAAGTTGATCTCCTGGCGGCCGATCTGGGCGGCGACCCCGGTGCCCATGATGTCGTCGACCTTGAGGTAGGCCTGATGCATGTCGAGGGAGTTGGCAGAAGCGTCGAAGAGGGTATTGGTTTCCTCTCCCCACACCCGCACGTCCTGGATCTGGAGGAAGCCGTGGTAGCGCTCGTTGTTGTACTTGACGCTGAGCCTGGATCGCTGGGTGTTGACGAAGTCGGCGTTCGTGTCTGGGTTGAAGTCACGTACGTCGTACTCACCGCGGTAGCGCACCTGCCCACCGACCTCCACGCTTGCCGCCTGGGCGATCGCCGGCAGGGCGACGACGCCGGCCGCGAGCCCCATGGAGACGAGCCGTGCCCGTACACCGAACAACTGGTTGAGATTCTTCATGCCGATACTCCTCCGATTCCCTCCCGGGTGGATGAGCGGTCTCTCCTCACTGTCGTGGTGGCGCGCCGATGTGCCTGTCGAGCGTGGACCCTGTAAAGAAGTGAGTGGTGGTGGAGAGGAGGGAGGTGGAAGACGCCGCGATAAGGGAGGGAGTACGCGACGTTGCCCATGGAGAACGGGCGAGAACCACAACCCAGGACCAGAATGGATAACAACTTGTGACCAAAGGGTGACGACCGTGTGAGAGGGGGTCAAGCCTTTTCTCTACGATTCCGGCTGACATTACTTAGAGACTCTGAGCCAGGCGGCGATTCACCGGCGGCGAGCCGTTCGCCGAAGTGGTGGGCGCGCCGCCACCCGCGAGGGGGGATGCCGAAGGGAGGAAAGGGACGACCGAGGGGGCGGTCATGGAGGTCGCCGCCCCACCAGAGGTGATAGACGGTGGTGATGATGTTGAGTGGCGTCGGGGCGCGGTCCTTGAGGATGAGGCGGGCCGGCAGGTGGGCACCGTGGGCCAGGAGCGCCGCCCGGAGGATCCGGTAGCTCTTCCGCCACGCGGCGCGGCAGGTGATCACTGGGTAGACCGGCCGGTCGCGCAGCCGCTCGGCGAACGGGGAATTGAGAAACCCCATCACCGGCGGCGACGGGGCGAGGAACCACGGCTGCGCCCCGAGGAGGACCGCGTCGAACGTGGGCGGCAACTCCATGGGCCGGATGGCGCAGCCGGCGCCGCGGTGGCACACACCGGCCACCCCCCAGAAGCGGCGCTGCGGCCACGGAAAGGGGTAGGGCTCGACCGGCTCGATCCGTAGCCAATCGAGGGTATGCCCCGCCTCCACCAGGGGCGCGGCCACCTCTTCCAGGGCGCGCCGGGTCTGGCCGGTTTGGGAGTAATAGAGGACGAGCCAGTGCATGGGGGACGGGCGCGCCATGCACGCCATCTTCAGCTTGGGTGGGGTGCGTGTCGGCGGCTGTATCGGTCTCTTGTCGGGTTCTCTTTTTCTGGGGTAGGAGCGGGCCATGCCCGCGACCCAGGCCCGGAGGGCCTGCCGCGCCTGCGGCGCGGATCGGGGGCATGGCCCCCTCCTACCGCCCAAACAACATCTCCTTCGGCTGCTACGGCCGGCGAGGAGGGGGAGCGGAACGCCAAGACATCATCACCGGCCGCAGGCCGAAACCTTCCCCTCATCCCTCACCCCCCATCCCGCGAGCGAAGCGAGCCCACCCCGGGGGCGGCCTCAGGCCGGCCCCCCGAAGGTCGCCGCGCCCCGGTAGATCGCCTGATCCCCCAGCTCCTCCTCGATCCGCAGGAGCTGGTTGTACTTGGAGATCCGGTCGGTGCGACAGAGCGAGCCGGTCTTGATCTGGCCGCAGCCGCAGGCGACGGTGAAGTCGGCGATGGTGGTGTCCTCGGTCTCCCCGGAGCGGTGCGAGACCACCGCCATGTAGCCGGCGCGGCGCGCCATCTCGATCGCCGCGAAGGTCTCGGTGAGGGTGCCGATCTGGTTGAGCTTGATGAGGACGGAGTTGGCGCACCCCTCACGGATACCGCGCGCCAGCAGCTCGGTATTGGTGACGAAGATGTCGTCGCCGACGAGCTGGATGCGATCCCCCAGGGCCGCGGTGAGCTTTGTCCACCCCTCCCAATCGTCTTCAGCGAGGCCGTCCTCGAGGAGGACGATGGGGTAGCGCTCCACCAGGTCGCGCCAGTAGGCGATCATCCCCTCGGCGTCACGCTCCGGGTCCGCCTCGGCGGCGAGGTGGTAGCGACCATCGCGGTAGAACTCGCTCGCCGCCGGATCCATTGCCAGGGCGATGTCGGCGCCCGGCCGGTAGCCCGCCTTCTCGATCCCCTCGATGATCATCTTCAGCGCCTCCTCATTGGAGGAGAGGTTGGGGGCGAAGCCACCCTCATCGCCGACGGTGTTGGTGAGCTTCTTGCTCTTCAGGACCCCCTTGAGGGTGTGGAAGACCTCGGAGGCCATGCGCAACCCCTCGCTGAAGGAGGGGGCGCCCACCGGCAGGATCATGAACTCCTGGATGTCGACGTTGTTGTCCGCGTGCGAGCCGCCGTTGAGGATGTTCATCATCGGTACCGGCATGAGCCGCGCCCCGGCGCCGCCGAGGTATTGGTACAGCGGCAGCCCCGAGCCGTCCGCCGCCGCGCGGGCCGCCGCCAGGGAGGTGCCGAGAATCGCGTTCGCCCCGAGGTTCGCCTTGTTCGGTGTCCCGTCGAGCTCGATCAGCGTCGCATCGAGGATCGCCTGCTGGGAGGCATCCATGCCGATCACCGCGTCGGCGATCGTCTCGTTCACGTGACCCACCGCCTGGCGCACCCCCTTGCCGAGGTAGCGGGAGGGGTCGCCGTCGCGCAGCTCGACCGCCTCGTGGCTGCCGGTGGAGGCGCCGGAGGGGACAATGGCGCGGCCATGGGCGCCGGAGGCGAGGTCGACCTCCACCTCGACGGTCGGGTTGCCGCGCGAGTCGAGAACCTCTCGGGCGTGGACGTTGATGATCTCCATGGCTCCTCCTCGTGTGGGGGTAGTGGGTTGGTCCGGGGAACGGAATCCGGGCGTCATCGCGATAGGGTGTGGGTGAGGCGGTCCACCCGCGCCAGGCTCTCTTCTAGCAGAGCGGGCGCGAGGCTGCCATCCACAATCGCCACCTGCGCAGCCGCCTCCAGGCGGGCAGCGTATTTCTGGTCTTCGCCCACCAGCAGGAGGTCGCCGCCCGCCGCCCAGAAGCGGCGGACCACCGCCTCCGGGGAGAAGTGGCGGCGGATCGCCGCCATCTCCAGGTCGTCGCTCACCACCACCCCGGTATAGCCGAGCTCCTCGCGCAGCCAGCCGCGGAGGATCCGCTCCGACAGGGTGGCCGGCAGCAGCGGGTCGATCGTCGGGTAGCGCACGTGGGCGGTCATCACCATCGGGATGGAGCGTTCGATGAGCGCCGCGAACGGGGCACGGTCGCGGGCGATGACCGTCGCCTCTGCGTCTTCCACCACCGCCAGGGAGATGTGTGAGTCATCGCGGGTGGCGCCGTGGCCGGGGAAATGTTTGATGCACGACAGGATTCCGCCACGCTCGCTGCCCCGCACCCACGCCGCGCCGAGGCGCGCTACCGTCTGCGGGTCGGAGCCGAAACTGCGGTCGTGGATCGCCGAGGTGGCCGGGTCTTCCACGACGTCGAGGACCGGCGCCAGGTTAGCGTTGATCCCCAGCCCGGCGAGGGTGGTCGCCACCTCCTCGGCTACCGCCTCGATCTCCTCCTCCACACCGCGCGTGGCCAGCTCCAGGGCCGCCGGATAGTCGGGATAAGGCGGGGAGGGGAGGCGACGGACCCGCCCCCCCTCCTGGTCGACGGCGATGAGCAACGGTCTCCCGGCCGCCTCGCGCAGGTCGCGGGTGAGGGCGCGGATCTGCGCCGGGGTGCCGAGGTTGCGACGAAAGAGGATGATCCCCGCCGCCTCGCGCACCCACGGCCGGCTCGCCTCATCGAGACGCAGACCGGGGAGGCCAACGACGAACAGGCGACGGATGGGGAAGGGGTCGTGCAAGGGCTTGGCCATGGCGTTGTGGCCGGCCAGCCGCTCGTGCCCGCTTAGGCCGGGTGGTTCCGGTTCATCCAGCGGGTGATGAAGATGGCCGCCACTGCGAGGACGAGGATGGTGATTCCCGCCTCGGTCCACAGACGCATCGCCTCGTGCTGCGCCGCGGTGATCATCTCCTGGGCGTGGGCCTGGACCGCCGGGTCCGTGGCGGCCTGGAGCTGGTCCAGGAAGGCGCGCTTGGTACGGATGTTCTTGTAGCCCTCGATACCGCCGATGGCGAAGACCACCAGGGCCATCCCCCACAGGAAGCCCACCACGAGGACGTAGGTCGCCTCCAGGGCGACGTTGTAGTTGGATGCCTTCGTTGTCATAGGTCTCTCCATTTGGTGGGCCAGGGAGTTTCGCGAAGGGGTGTGGGTAAGTCAAACGGCTTCGCTTTTCGCGATCAGCTTTCAGCGCACGGCAACCCAGGCTCGGCATTGGCGGAGGGGTTGCGGTCCGGGCACCATCGGGGCTTCGATTCGGAGGGGCGCAGTCTCCGCTGACCGCTGACCGCTGACCGCTGACCGCTGACCGCTGACCGCTGACCGCTGACCGCTG
>CAZRGD010000140.1:0-7047 GCA_964599505.1 uncultured Nitrospirota bacterium
CGAAGCGGGGGTTGGCGAGCTTCTTGGCGAAGACTGCGATCTCCTTGTCCACCTTGGCGATTCGCTTCGCCAGCCGGGCGCGCTCCTGGTCGAGGTCGACGACGCCGTCGAGCGGGATGAAGAGCTCGTGGGGGCCGGCGACCGCGGTGGCGCAGGCGGCCGGGCGGGCGATGTCGGGTCCGGCGACGACCTCCGAGACCCGGCCGACCCGCTGGATGAGGTCGAGGTGGTCGAGCAGCCGGCGGGCGGTCTCGGTCGAGGTGGTGCGGACGTGGGCGGCGAGCTCCCGTCCCGGCGAGAGCCCCATCTCGGCACGCACCCCGCGCACCGCCGAGATCACCGCGAGGATCTCCTCCATCGCCGCCTCCAGCTCCGGGTCGACCAGGGCGTCGAGGTCGGCGGGCCACTCGGCGCGGACGATCGTCCCTTCCACGCCCGGCAGGCGTGAGCGGATCTCTTCGGTGATGAAGGGGGTGATCGGGTGGAGGAGCCGCAGGGTCGTCTCCAGGACCGAGACCGCGACCGTGAGGGCGGTGTCGCGCGCCGCCGCGTCGTCGCCGTAGAGGCGCGGCTTGATCAGCTCCAGGTACCAGTCGCAGAAGGCGTGCCAGAGGAACTGGTAGAGGGTGGAGGCGGCGTCGTTGAAGCGGTACTCGACCAGCGCCGCCTCCACCGCGGCGGCGCATGAGGCCGCACGCGACAGGATCCACCGGTCGGCGAGCTCGACGCCGGGGAGCTTCGCCGCCTCGGTGAGCCCCAGGACGCGGACCTCCGGCGCCTTCTCCAGGTTCATCAGAACGAGGCGTGAGGCGTTCCAGATCTTGTTGCAGAAGTTGCGGTAACCCTCGATGCGGGCAGGCGAGAGCTTGATGTCGCGCCCCTGGGCGGCGAAGGCGGTGAGGGCGAAGCGGAAGGCGTCGGTGCCGTAGGCGTCGATCATCTCCAGGGGGTCGATGACGTTGCCCTTCGACTTCGACATCTTCTGGCCGTGCTCGTCGCGCACCAGGGCGTGGATGTAGACGTCGCGGAAGGGGACGTCGTCCATGAACTTCAAGCCGGTCATCATCATCCGGGCGACCCAGAAGAAGATGATGTCGAAGCCGGTGACCAGGCAGCTCGTGGGGTAGAAGCGCGCCAGCTCTGGCGTCTCGTCCGGCCAGCCGAGGGTGGAGAAGGGCCACAGGGCGGAGGAGAACCAGGTGTCGAGGACGTCCGTGTCCTGAGTGAGGGCGACCTCGTGGCCGTGGTGCGCGGTGGCCTTCACCTGCGCCTCCGCCTCGTCGTGGGCGACGAAGCAGTTGCCCGCCTCGTCGTACCAGGCGGGCACCCGGTGGCCCCACCAGATCTGGCGGGAGATGCACCAGTCGCGGATGTTCTCCAGCCAGTCGAAGTAGGTGTTCTCCCAGTGGGTGGGGATGAAGCGGGTGCGCCCCTCGCGCACCGCCTTCAGTGCCTCCTTCGCCATCGGCTCCATGCGCACGAACCACTGGTCCGAGAGCATCGGCTCGACCATCGTGTGGCAGCGGTAGCAGTGGCCCACCTGGTGGAGGTGCTCGTCCACCTGGATGAGCTCGCCGCTCGCCTGGAGGTCGGCGACGATCTTCTCGCGGGCCTCGAAACGGTCGAGCCCGGCGTACGGGCCGCCGTTCTCGTTCACCTTCGCGTCGAGGTCGAAGATGGAGATCTCTTCGAGGTGGTGCTTGCGCCCGAGGAGAAAGTCGTTCGGGTCGTGGCCGGGGGTGACCTTGAGGACCCCGGTACCGAAGTCGCGCGCCACGTAGCCGTCGGCGATGATCGGGATCTTGCGGCCGAGGACCGGCAGGATGACCGAGCGGCCGTGCAGGTGGGTGTACCGCTCATCCTCCGGGTGGACCGCCACCGCGGTGTCGCCGAGCAGCGTCTCGGGCCGGGTGGTGGCGATCTCCACGGTCTCGTCGGTGCCGTCGATCCGGTAGAGGAGGTGGTAGAAGGCACCCTCCACCTCCTTGTGCTCCACCTCCAGGTCGGAGAGCGCCGTGTGGCAGCGCGGGCACCAGTTCACCAGGTAGTTCGCCTTGTAGATCAGCCCCTCGTCGTGCAGCCGCACGAAGACCTCGCGCACCGCCTTGGAGAGCCCCTCGTCCATGGTGAAGCGGGCGCGTTCCCAGTCGCACGAGGCGCCGAGCCGCTGGAGCTGCTCGAGGATGGCGCCGCCCTTCTCCCCCTTCCACTGCCACACCCGCTCGATGAAGGCGTCGCGGCCGAGGGCGTGGCGGTCGGTCCCCTCCTCGGCGAGCTGCCGCTCCACCACGTTCTGGGTGGCGATCCCCGCGTGGTCCATCCCCGGCATCCACAACACCTCGTCGCCCGCCATCCGCCGCCAGCGGCAGAGGATGTCCTGCAGGGTGTTGTTCAGGGCGTGGCCCATGTGCAGGACGCCGGTGACATTGGGCGGCGGGATGACGATCGCGTACGGCGGCTTGTCGCTGGTCGCGTCCGCGTGGAAGTAGCCCGCCTCGACCCACTCCTCGTACCAGCGGGTCTCGATGCCGTGCGGGTCGTAGGTCTTGGGGAGGTCGGACATGGGGGGCCTTCGGGTGGGCTTGGGTGGCTGGAGTTTCTTAACGCAGAGGGGCAGAGACGCAGAGAACTACATCGGAAAAATATCTTTTGGATTTTCTTCACCATGAAGAGCATGAAGGACATGAAGGTCGACTATTAACAACTTCATGTCCTTCATGCTCTTCATGGTGAAAATATCTGTTTTAATTGAAAGGTGAATGAACTGGTACACCCGCAGAAACGGACAGAAGAACGACCACAGATTGTTTTGTCAATCCGATGCAGTCCTCTGCGTCTCTGCCCCTCTGCGTCTCTGCGTTGAAAATCGGTCTCGGCACGGACTTCAGGTGTACGCCGGGAAGCGCCCGCACAGCTCCCGGACCTCTTCGCGGATCCGTGCCTGCACCGCGGTGTCCTTCGGGTCGCGGAGGACCTCGTCGATCCAGTCGGCGATCCGCACCGCCTCTCCCTCGCCCATGCCGCGGGTGGTCATGATCGGGGTGCCGAGGCGGATGCCCGAGGTGACCATGGGCGGGCGCGGGTCGAAGGGGATGCCGTTCTTGTTGCAGGTGATCCCCGATGCGTGCAGAGCGGTCTCGGCGTCGGCGCCGGTGACCCCCTTGTTTTGCAGGTCGACGAGCATCAGGTGGTTGTCGGTACCTCCGGAGATGAGGTCGAAGCCGTGCTCCACCAGGCGATCGGCGAGGGCCTTGGCGTTGGCGAGGATCCGCCCCTGATACGCCTTGAATGCGGGCGACAGGGCCTCCTTGAAGGCGACCGCCTTGGCAGCGATCACGTGCACCAGGGGCCCGCCCTGGAGGCCGGGGAAGAGGATCTTGTCCACCGCCGCGGCGTGCTCGCCCTTGCACATCACCATGCCGCCGCGCGGGCCGCGCAGGGTCTTGTGGGTGGTGGTGGTGACGAAGTCGGCGTAGCCCACCGGCGACGGGTGGTGGCCGGTGGCGACCATCCCGGCGATGTGGGCGATGTCCGCCATCAGGTACGCCTTGTGCTCGTCGGCGATGTCGCGGAACGCCTGCCAGTCGAAGAAGCGCGGATAGGCGGAGGCGCCGGTGATGATCATCTTCGGCTTCACGATCGCCGCGATCCGCGCCACCTCGTCCATGTCGATGGTGCCGCTCTCCCGCTCCACGCCGTAGGAGAAGGATGAGTAGATCTTGCCGGAGAAGGAGACCTTCGAGCCGTGGGTGAGATGCCCCCCGTGGGCCAGGGCCATGCCGAGGATCTTGTCGCCGGGCTTCAGGACCGACATGTAGGCGGTCATGTTCGCCGAGGAGCCCGAGTGGGGCTGGACGTTGGCGTGGTCGACCCCAAAGAGCTCCTTGGCGCGGTCGCGGGCGAGGCTCTCCACCGTGTCGGCGTTTTCACACCCGGCGTAGTACCGCTTGCCGGGGTAGCCCTCGGCGTACTTGTTGGTGAGCAGCGACCCCTGGGTCTCCAGGACCGCCTCGGAGCAGTAGTTCTCGCTGGCGATGAGGACCAGCGACTCGTTCTCCCGGACCCGCTCGGCGTCCAGGGCGGCGGCGACCTCCGGGTCGACGGCGGCGACCGCCGGGTAGCGTGTGGTGGGCTCGCTCATGCTGCCTCTCCTTCGTGACGGCCACCCTCGGCGGCCGCCTCCTGGTTCTCGTGAAAGTGGATCTTCTCCACCCGGCGGGCGTGGCGTCCCCCCTCGAAGTCGGTCTCCAGCCAGACGTTGATGATTTCGTTCGCCACCCCGACGCCGGTGACCCGCTCGCCGAGGACGAGGACGTTGGCGTCGTTGTGGGCGCGGGACATGCGCGCGGTGTAGGTGTTGTGGCACAGGGCCGCGCGCACCCCGTAGAACTTGTTGGCGGCGATCGACATGCCGATCCCGGTGCCGCAGATGAGGATGCCGCGGTCGTAGTCGCCGTTGGCGACGCCGCTCGCCACCTTGGCGGCGAAGTCGGGGTAGTCCACCGACGCCTCGCCGTTGGTCCCTACATCCACGAAGGGGATGTGGTGCTGCTCCAGGGCCTGAATGACCACATCCTTGAGGTGGACACCGCCGTGATCGGCGCCGATCGCCAACATCATCTCTTCCTTTCCGGTGCCTGTTCGCCGGCACCAAAGGTGTGTTCCGGGCCGGGGAAGGTACCCGCCCGTACCTCCTCTGCAAAGCTGGCGAGCGCCGCCGCCGTGGCCTCGCCGAGCTCCGCGTACCGCTTCACGAAGCGCATGGCGCGGCCGTCGTACAGCCCGAGGAGGTCGTGGTAGACGAGGACCTGGCCGGAGCACGCCGCTCCCGCGCCGATGCCGATGGTGGGGATGGTGAGCCGCTCGGTGATCGCCGTGGCGATCTCACTGGGCACGCACTCGAGCACCACCGACCAGGCGCCGGCCTCCTCCACCGCGATCGCGTCGGCGAGGAGCCGGTCGCGGTCGCGCTGCACCCGATAGCCGCCGAGGCGGTGGATCGACTGCGGAGTGAGGCCGATGTGGCCCATCACCGGGATGTCGGCGCGGACGATCGCGGCGATTTGCTCCGCCATCCGCTCGCCGCCCTCCAGCTTCACCGTCGTCGCCCCCCCCTCCTTCACCAGCCGTCCGGCCGAGGTGACTGCCTGGGCGCCGCTCACCTGGTAGCTCATGAAGGGGAGGTCGCCGATCACCACCGTCTCCGGCGCCCCACGCGAGACCATCTCGCAGTGGTAGACCATCTGGTCGAGGGTGACCCCGAGGGTGTTGTCGCGCCCCTGGACCACCACCCCGAGCGAGTCGCCCACCATGATCGCGTCCACCCCGGCGGCGGCCGCAAGCCGTGCCCCCGGGTGGTCGTAGGCGGTGACCACCACCAGCCGCGCACCGGCGGCGGCGCGGGCGATCAGGTCGGGGATGGAGGGCATGGGGGCTCGCTTCGCTCGCGGGGTGGGGGGTGAGGGATGAGGGATGGGGGGAGGACGGCCCTGCGGGCCGGATGGGTGACGATGTGTTGGCTTTCAGCTTTCAGCGGGGTGGCGAAAGGGGGGCGGAGGATATCACCACCGGGACCGCTTCGCCCGTCCGGGGAGGGGAGGTGTCGTCTGCGGTGGAAGGCAGGGTTGGTGGCGGCCTGGGAGGCAGGTCTCGCGCAGAGACGCGGAGACGCAGAGGGGGGGCTTGCCGCGGTCTCGGCGGCGCGAGAGGCGAGGGGGTACTGCGTTCAACTTTCAGCGGGCTGTCTTCCGGGGGCCGGGGCGGCGATGGCGGGGAGCCAACTTCGTACCTGTTTGGCATTTGGTTTCACCATAAAGGTCATGAAGGGGGAGATCACCTTCCGGGTCACACCACCCATCCGCGCTCCTCGCCGGTGACACCGTCCTCACGCCGCAACCGATTTGCGTCTATTCGCGTCCATTCGCGGCTCCATCTGAAAATGGGCCTTCCAGGCCATGCCGGTGTTGCCTTCTCCACCTGCGACGCCCACCCGTCGGTCCGCCACCCCTCTGCGTCCCCGCGTCTCTGCGCGAGGCTTAGCCGCCGGCGGTGGCCTGCTGCAGGGTCTCGTCGATCAGGGCGCGCAGCTCGGGCACGCAGGAGCCGCAGTTGGTGCCGGCCTGCAGCGCCGCGCCGATCGCCTCCGGGGTGGTCAGGCCGTCGTCGCGGATCGCCGCGATCAGGGTGTTGCGGCCGACGCCGAAGCAGGAGCAGAGGGTCGGCCCCACGTCCGACCCGCCGACGGGCGGGCGGGCGGTGAGGAGGCTGGCGCGGGCGGCGCCGTCGAGGGCGGTCTCGGCGAAGAGCTGGGCGAGCCAGGTCCGGGTCGGCAGGTCGTGGGTGGGGCCGACGAAGAGGCACGCCTGCAGGCGATCGTCGTGCAGGCGCGCGGCACGGTAACGGCGGGCGCCGCGGTCCTGGTACTCCAGCCACTCGCCGGCGCCGGGGAGGTGGGCGCGACACCAGGCGGCCCAGTCGGCGCTCTCCTCCGCGCCGGCGAGCTCGTAGCGCCAGAAGTGGCGGCCGCGGATGCGCACGCAGTAGTCGGCGTCTGTCGACCCCAGGAGGGGGGTGCGGCTGAGGGCGAAGCCGTGCCACACGGGGAGGAACGGGGCCACGGCGACCGGGGTCTGCTTGAGCTCGGGCTCGCCGGAGAGGGGGTCGGTGACCGCCGCGACCAGGGCGTTGACCCGCGCCTCGGTGGCGAACCGGTCGCTCCAGTGGATCGGCACGAAGACGGTGCCGGGGAGCTGGCCGTCGGCGAGGTGGACCCGGGCGAGCATCGCGCCGGTCGCGCTGGAGAGGTGCGCCAGGGCGCCGTCGGCGAGGCCGAGGCCGGCGGCGTCGTCGGGGTGGAGCTCCACCCGCGGCTCGGCGATGTGGGCGGTGAGCCGCGCGACCGTGCCGGTGCGCGTCATGGTGTGCCACTGGTCGCGCACCCGACCGGTGTTGAGCACCAGCGGGGGGGGGGGGGGGGGCGCGGCGGCGGGGGGCGGGGAGGCGCGAGGGGGGAGGGGCGGAGGGGCCGCAGAGGGGGGGAGACACGGG
>CAZRGD010000141.1:0-7019 GCA_964599505.1 uncultured Nitrospirota bacterium
GCGCGCGCGGGTTCGCGCGCCGGAGCCGCGGGCGTGGGCTCGCCGCCCCGGTGCTGTCCCGCCGCGCCCGGGGGGTCGGCCGGGGCGGTGCCGGGGGCGCGCGCGTCTGCCCGGCCGGCCGCTGTGGCGCCACCGGCAACCCGGTCCCGGGGGGGCGGCGGCAGGGGGGGGCGCCGGAGGAGCTGGGGCTGGAGGCGGGCCGCTTCACCCTCCTGGTCATCGGCGGCAGCCGCGGCGCCGTGGCGCTGAACGAGGCGATGGCGGCGTCGGCGGGGTGCCTCGCCGACCGCGGCGCGGAACTCCAGATCCTCCACGCCTGCGGAGACCACCCCACCGCCCCCCTGGAGCAGGCGTACGCGGACGCCGGCATCCACGCCCGGGTCGTCCCCTTCATCGACCGCATGGGCGCCGCCTACGGACTCGCCGACGCCATCATCGCCCGCGCCGGGGCACTCACCTGCCAGGAGATCGCCAACGCCGGCCTGCCGTCCCTCCTCATCCCCTACCCCTACGCCACCCACGACCACCAATGGCACAACGCCCTGCGCCTCAAGGAGGCGGGGGCAGCGGCAGTGGTCCGCCAAGAGGCGGTCACCGGCGAGCTCATCGCCACGACCCTCCGCGCCTGGCTCGACGACCCGGCGAGCCGCGCCCGCCAGGGGGTCGCCGCCCGCAGCCTCGCCGCACCCGATGCCGCCGCAAAGGTCGCCAAGGAGGTGCTCGCGGCGACGCGAAAGTAGCCACACGCCACGGAAACACAGGGAAACATGGAGTATGTGCTATCATTTGATGGCACAATTTCCGGAGCAAAATCTATGGACAGTTTCACCATACGGGACCTGCGAGAACGTACCGGCGAGCTCGTGCGGGACGCGGAGGCCGGCCGGCTTTCAGTGGTCACCAAGTGGGGACGGCCGATTTTTGTGGCCGTGCCGTTCGATGATGTGCTCTTGGAGCAGGGGGTAAAGGTCGCCCTCGCCGCCAAGCTCTACACCGACGGTGTGGTGACCCTCAGCCGTGCGGCACGGGTGGCGGGGGTGTCGACCGAGGCCTTCATCGAGAAGCTAGGGGCCCTGGGCGTGCCGGTCGTGGACTACCCACCTGAGGAGCTCGACCAGGAGCTCGGAAACCTTGCTTGAACGGGCCGTGGTGGCTGATGCGGGGCCCCTCATCGCCCTGGCACGCATCGGACAGTTGTCGTTGCTGCAAGGTGTGCTCGGGAAGGTATTTGTCCCTGATGCCGTGGTCTCCGAGTGCGTGGGCGATTGCTCCCGGCCAGGGGCCAAGGCAATTCAGGACGCCCTGACAAGGGGGCTGTTGGTCGCCCGCAGAACCGTACCAACCGCGGAGCTGGAAACTCTGGCCCAGTTGCTGGACCCGGGAGAGGCCGAGGCCCTGAGCCTTGCCATGTTGGAGGACATCCCTGTGGTCATCGATGAAAAGCGCGGACGGGGAGTCGCACGCCACCTCGGCGTCCCGGTCATCGGCACCGGCGCGGTCCTCATCGCGGCCAAGCGGGCCCACCTTGTGGATGCGGTCGCACCCCTGGTGGAAGAGTTGCAACGGTGCGGTTACCGACTCTCCACTCCTCTGGTCACTGAGATCCTCCGCCGCTGCGGCGAGGGAGTGGATTAGCCACGCTCCCCCTGTGTCAGGGCAGGTGTCGCCGACCGGACAAAGTAATTGACGTTCAACACGTTGGATTTCGTTGGGGTACAAACGGTCACCGTGGCTGCATGACGAAGCTTCCAGCGCCCCGCGACGTCAGGCAAAACCACCCACGACACCTCTACCCCCCCGGCCACCTCCCTCTGCGTCTCCTGCCCCTCTGCGTCTCTGCGTTGAAATCCCACTCGGCACCGTCCCCCCGGCCCACCACCGTCGACACGTCCCCCCAGCTATCCCCCCTATACGCCCTGGCGTCTTTGCGCCTTTGCGTTGAATTCGCTTCCAGTGCCCGGCCCGCCCTGGGTCCCCGCTCCTCCCGTGGCCATTCTTCGCCGAGCGGAGGCGGTGATCGATCGGGTGGAACTCCTCGACCGAATCGACCCCGCCGCCTTCCAGCCTACCGTTGCGGAGGGGGGCCGGAGGCTGTAGGGGAACGGTGCGACGATCGCACCTTCACCCCTCGGGTGGGCTGGCCACCGGCGCCGCCGATCCCTGGCGGGCCGCCTGCCATGCCGCCTCCAGGGTGTCAGTGGAGGTCTCCGCCAGGAGCGCCGCCACGTAGGCGTCGGTGAGGCGGGTGCGGATGCCGGCCTCGACCACCTGGGCGAGGTAGGAGATTCCGTCCTTGCGCGCCTGCCCCGCCTCGCCGCGCGCCGACTCGATGGCGCGCCGGGCCAGCCCCGCTGCCTCGGGGCGTGGGTAGTTCGCCTCCGTCTGCCAGTAGAGGGTGGCGTCGATCGCGTCGAGATCGGTGATCAGGCGGATGTGGTGGCGGTCGGCCCCCAGGGGGAGCTTGCCACTACCGACCTGATGGGTCTCGCGTCGCCACAGGCGGCGGGTGACCCGCTCCACCGAGGTCCCCGCCTTCATGACCAGGAGGGTGCCGTCCACCGGGTCGCCTTCGCCCTCGGCCACCACCGTGAGGACCGGGGCGTGGTCGCGATAGGGGGAGAGGCGGGCGAACTCCACCGCAAACGGGGTGGTGCACGGCCGCCGCTCGTCGATGAGCGGCGCCAGCTCCTCCCCCGGGTCGGCGACCAGGGAGCCATAGGCGAGGATCGCCACCCGTAGGGGGTAGCTCACCGGCCGCGCGGTCCCAGCATCTGTTCCGGTCGTACCCAACGGTCGAACTCCTCTTCGGTGAGCAGCCCCAGGGCCAGGGCCGCCTCCTTCAGGGTGGTTCCCTCGGCGTGGGCCTTCTTGGCGATCTTCGCGGAGCTGTCGTAGCCGATGTGGGGGTTCAGGGCGGTCACCAGCATCAGCGACCGGTTGAGGAGCTCCTCGATTCGCGTCCGGTCCGCCTCGATCCCGGCGACGCACCGCTTTTGGAAGGAGTCGCAGGCGTCGGCAATGAGCCGGATCGACTGGAGCAGGTTGTGGATCAGGACCGGCTTGAAGACGTTGAGCTCGAAGTTGCCCGAGGCGCCGGCGACCGCGACGGTGGCGTCGTTGCCGATCACCTGGGCGCAGACCATGGTCATCGCCTCGACCTGGGTCGGGTTCACCTTCCCCGGCATGATCGAGCTCCCCGGCTCATTCGCCGGCAGCCGCAGCTCGCCGATGCCGCAGCGCGGACCCGAGCCCATCCAGCGGATGTCGTTGGCGATCTTCATCAGGGAGCAGGCGAGGGTCTTGGTGACCCCGCTCATCTCGACGATCGCGTCGTGGGCGGCGAGGGCCTCGAACTTGTTGGGGGCCGAGGTAAAGGGGAGCCCGGTGATCGCCGCGATCCGGGCCGCGGCCCGCTCGGCGAACTCCGGGTGGGCGTTGAGCCCGGTCCCCACCGCGGTGCCGCCGAGGGCGAGCTGGCAGAGGCGCGGCAGCGCCCCCTCCACCCGGGCGATCCCGTTGGTGAGCTGCTGGGCGTAGCCGGAAAACTCATCGCCCACGGTGAGCGGAGTGGCGTCCATCAGGTGGGTACGGCCGATCTTGGCGATGTCGGCGAACGCCGCCGCCTTCGCCGCCAGGCCGTCGCGCAGGCGGGTCAGTGCCGGGATGAGCCGGTCGTGAATCTGGTGCACCGCGGCGATGTGCATCGCGGTGGGGAAGGTGTCGTTGGAGGACTGGCCGCGGTTCACGTGGTCGTTCGGGTGGACCGGATCCTTCGAGCCGAGCTCGCCGCCGGCCATCTCGATGGCGCGGTTGGCGATCACCTCGTTGGCGTTCATGTTCGTCTGGGTGCCCGAGCCGGTCTGCCACACCACCAGGGGGAAGTGGTCATCGAGCTTGCCGTCGATGACCTCCTGCGCCGCCGCCACCACCAGCTTCGCGATTTGCTCCGGCAGCTCGCCGAGCTCTGCGTTCACCTCGGCCGCGGCCCGCTTCAGGATCCCGAGGCCGTAGATCAGCTCGCGTGGGAAGCGCTCGCCGCCGATCGGAAAGTTTGCCAGGGAGCGGGCGGTCTGGGCGCCGTAGTAGCGGTCCGCCGGGACCTCCACCTCGCCCATCGTGTCGCGCTCGATCCGCTTTGCCATCGCCACCTCCACCGCAGAGGAACAGGGGAGGCGTTTATACCGGAAAGGGGAGGTGTGCGTCAGGGGCGGTGGAACATCTGTCCGGCAGGGGAGCGGTAGCCCTTTGCCCTCCTCTGTGCCCGGGCGCGGCTCACCTGTCACCTCGATGTGCCGATAACGTATGGAACTTTATCCATCGCCATCTCGCCAACCGGGCCATGCGAGCCGCCTTTTTCGGTGTATCAGCACCGCCAATGGAGTGCAGCACTTTGCTCCGCCGACGCCGTCTCGCTGCCCTTGCCCGGGCGGCCACTTTACCCCTCCTGCTCGCCGGTCGTGCGCGGCCTGGTGGGCAACCGGGTCCTCATCCTCGTGGATGGGGTGCGGCTCAATAATGGGATCTACCGTCTTGACCCCAAGCAGTACCTGAACACTATCGACATCCACCAGATCGAGCGGATCGAGGTGGTGCGTGATCCCGGCTCGGTCCTCTACGGCAGCGACGCCCCGGGCGGCGTAATCAACATCATCACCTATGGAAGGAACACCGTGGCCCTGGAAAATCTCGGAGATCGGACCTATCGCCTGTATGGATCGGGAATCGATGCCCCAGGCTTCAACGCGGTGGTGGGCTACGAGCTCACTTTGTGACCGGGGTATCCTCTCGTGTCGGCACCCCCCACACCCCGAGCCGTGCATCCCCTGCGGCGAACCCTGGCGCTCCCCCTCGCCACGCTCCTCCTCGTGCCGTGGCTCGTGTGTCCGGCGCAGGCGCGTCCCCGAGTGGCGCCGGAGTATGCGGTGAAGGCGGCCTTTCTCTACAACTTCGCCAAGTACGTCACCTGGCCCCCCGAGGTCTTCCCGGATGACCACGCGCCGATCCGTCTCGGCTTCCTCGGCGAAGCCCCCTTTGGTAGCGCGCTCGATGCGCTCACCGGCAAGCTCGTCCATGGTCGGCGGATCGTGGTCCACCGGTGTGTTGCGTGCTCCTCAGCTCGAATGCGGGGATGGCAATGCCCGACCCGTCGGCAGGGATCGCCGCCTCCCTCGCCAAGCCGGTGCGCCGCATCCAGCTCCACGACACCCTCGCCGCGGTTCTCGGGAGAGCCCCTGCCGCGGAGCCATCAACCCCTGCCGCAGAGGACCACCTCAGCCTTGCAGGTCGTGTCCTGCTGGTGGAGGACAACCGGGTGAACCAGCGGGTCGCCGTCGCGGTCCTCGACAAGATCGGCATGACTACCGAGGTCGCCAACAACGGCCTGGAGGCAGTGGTGGCGGTCGGCCGTGCACCGTTCGATCTGGTCCTGATGGACTGCCAGATGCCGGAGATGGACGGCTTCGAGGCGACCGCCACGATCCGTGCACGCGAGCAGTCCAGCGGAGCGGCCCACCTGCCCATCATCGCCATGACCGCCAACGCCATGGAGGGCGACCGTGAGCGCTGCCTGGAGGCGGGGATGGACGACTACCTGAGCAAGCCGGTGAAGCGGCCCGACCTGGAGGCGATGCTGCGGCAGTGGCTCGGGCTCCGCGACCCGAACGAGGCCGAAGGGCCGCGCTCGGTCCGGTCGTGACCCGAGGGTAAGCGCGCGACCTCCCGTGGCGGTCGTGGCGAATGTGGCCCGCCATCGCCTCGTCGAGGGCGTTGAGGCGGGTCGGCCGGTTGAGGGTGAGGGTGGCGATCGGCCCGTCGACGGCCAGCAGGACCGGCTCATCATCCATATTTCGTACTCCATGCAGGGGTGGGGCGCGGAACGCGCAGGGAGAGACCTCTGCGCCCTCTGCGTCTCTGAGGATCAGCGGAAACAAGATGTGGTACCTGACCGTAGGGTCGGCAGAGGCCGACCGACGCCGTCATCTCAAGAAGTTACGGTGCTCGGCGGGCTGAAGCCCGCCCTACGGACGGTGCCATCTCGACCTGCATTGCTATTTCCGCTGATCGTCTCTGCGGTGCGTAAATCAGTCGAGGAAGAGGTCGGGCAGGAGCGGCGCGCCGGGCTGCACCGCGTACCGGTCGAAGTTGGTGACCCCCTGCTCGCGCAGGACCTCCTCGTCGATGAAGAAGCGGCCGGTGGCCTCGCCACTCGGGCGGCAGAGGAGGCAGTGGGCGGCATCGGCGACGATCTCGGGCTTGCGGCAGTTCTCGGCGCGCACCTGCGGGATCATCGCCAGGGCGGCGGTGGCGATCACCGTGCGCGGCCAGAGGCCGTTTACTGCCACCCCCGCCTCGGTCAGCTCCGCGGCCAGGCCAATCACCGCCAGGCTCATGGCGTACTTCGCCATGGTGTAGCCGGTGTGGTCCCGGAACCACTTGGGATCCAGATTCGGGGGCGGGGCCAGGGTGAGGATGTGGGGGTTGTCCGCCTCCAACAGGTGCGGCAGACACGCCTGGCTGACACAGAGGGTGCCGCGACCGTTCACCGCCATCATCAGGTCGAACCGCTTCAGGGGTAGGGTAGCGGTCGGGGCGAGGAAGATGGCGGAGGCGTTGTTCACCACGATGTCGATGCCGCCAAACCGTGCCGCGGTCGCCGCCACCGCTGTAGCCACCGCACCCTCGTCGCGGATATCCACCGCCAGCGGCAGGGCCTCCCCCCCCGCCGCCTCCACCGCCTCAGCCGCGGTGTAGATGGTCCCCGGAAGGTGCGGATGCGGCTGGGTGGACTTCGCGACGATCGCCACCCGCGCCCCGTCGCGCGCCGCGCGCTCCGCGATCGCCAGGCCAATCCCGCGGCTGGCGCCGGTGATGAAGAGCCGCTTGTTGCGCAGGTCCGCCACCCGGCTCACCGATCCGCGATGCAGGTGACGATTGCGGTGCGGCCGGTGCGCGGGCCGTCGAAGTCGCACCTAGATTCTGCACTCCTTCGGCATTCGGCCGCCGATTCAGGCCCTTCTGCG
>CAZRGD010000142.1:0-7000 GCA_964599505.1 uncultured Nitrospirota bacterium
GTGATAGGCGAGGCTCCGAGCCTCGGCAAGCCCATGCAATTTAGCATCCCCCATCGAGGGTCCCCTTCCGTGGTCCTTCACAGGTCCACCGACCGTGGCACCTGTGCCGCCAGTGTATCGCGACACGAACCGCAGACCCACTATCTTGACGATGCATACAATATGGCCATACTTATATGCATGAGAACCACCCTCAATCTTGACGAGACCCTTCTCCGCGAAGCCCTCCAGACCACCGGGTTGAAAACCAAAACCGCGGCGGTCGAGGCGGGGCTGCGCGCTCTCCTGGAGCAGGCGGCACGGAGACGGCTCGCCTCCCTCGGGGGGAAGGTTCCGGATGCCGACGCACCGGGGCGGCGGCGGACGCCGTGACTGGGGCCTTCACCCTGGTGGACACCTCGGTGTGGGTCGACTACCTCCGCGGTACCCCCGAGGCCACCGCCCTCGCGCCTCTCTTGGAGGCGGCCGAGGTGGTCGTCCATCCATGGGTCGTCGGGGAGCTCGCCCTCGGCCACCTCGGATCGCACCGCACCGCCATCCTCGACGATCTGCGACGCCTCCCCGAGGCGGTGGTGGCATCGGACGACGAGGTGATGCACCTGATCGAGGGCCACGATCTCGCCGGGAGCGGCATCGGCTGGGTCGATGCCCACCTCCTCGCCACTGCCCTCCTCACCCCCGCCCGCCTGTGGAGCCTCGATCGCAAGCTCATCCGGGTGGCCTCCACCATGGGGATTACCACGACAACCCTGTGAGCTAGCCCCGTGAGCCGCGTCCGGCTCACCCGCCGGCAGGAGACTCCCCCGCCTCCCCGACGCCGCCGCCGCCCGGGGTCTCGATGATCAGCACGTCGCCGGCGGCGACGTGCAGCGCCGCCTTGCCGGGAAGCACCTCCTCTTCGCCGTTGGCGCGGATCAGCCGGTTGCGGCCGCACGCCCCGGGCCCGCCGCCGGCGAGGCCGTAGGGCGGGACCACCCGCCGCTCGGTGAGGAGGGTGACGTCGAGGGGGGCGAGGAAGCGGAGGTGGCGGACGAGGCCGTCGCCGCCGCGCCAGCGGCCCGCGCCACCCGAGCCGCGGCGCAGGGAGAAGCGGACCAGGCGCACGGGATAGCGCGCCTCGAGGAGCTCGGCGTCGGTGATCCTCGTGTTGGTCATGTGGGTGTGGACCCCCGAGGCGCCGGCAAAGCCGGGCCGCGCGCCCACTGGGCCGCCCGCGCCGGCGCCGCCGGCGATCGTCTCGTAGTAGCCAAAGGAGGCGTCGCCGAAGGAGAGGTTGTTCATCGTCCCCTGGCTCGCGGCCACCCGGCCAATCGCCCCGAGGATCACGTCGACGATCCGCTGGGAGGTCTCCACATTGCCGCCCGCTACCGCGGCGCCGGCGCCGGGGGCGAGGAGTGACCCCTCGGGGATACGGATCTCCACCGGCACCAGGCAGCCGCTGTTGAGCGGGATCGGGCGGGCCACCAGGCAGCGGAGGCAGTAGATCACCGCCGCCTCCACCACCGCCCGCGGGGCGTTGAGGTTGGTGGCGAGCTCAGGGTCGGTCCCGGCGAAGTCGATCACCATCTGCTCGCCGGTGACCGTGAGGGCGACGCAGATCCGTGCGCCCGATGTGGAGGGGGGCGCCACGCCCCCCCCTGGCCGGCCGGCACAGGTCCGGCCGGCGTCACCCCCCGTGGAGGTCGGGCCGACGCCCGACCTCAGACCGTATGGAGCGTCCTGCTCCATACGGTCTCCATCGAGCGCGTCGGTGAAGCGGTGGGTCCCGTCCGGTAGCCGGCCGATGGCGGCGGCCACCTCGGCTGCGGCGTTTTGCTGCACGTACCCCATGTACGCCTCCACCTCGGCGAGGGTGTGGTCGGCCACCATCGCCTCGATGAGTTGCCGGCCGCGCTGGTTGGCGGCAACCTGGGCGGTGAGGTCGGCGAGGTTCTCCTCCACCCGCCGGACCGGCCACGGACCGGCGGTGAGCAGGTCGCGGAGGGCCTCCTCCTGGAGACGACCCGCCGCCACCAGCCGCTGCGGGGTGATCACCACCCCCTCCTCCGCGAGGCGGGTGGAGAAGGGGGGCATGGAGCCGGGGGTGATCCCGCCGATGTCCGCGTGGTGGCCGCGGCTGGCTGCGAAGAAGCGCAGGCGGCCGTCGAGGTGGATCGGGGTGATGACGGTGACGTCGGGGAGGTGGGTGCCGCCGGCGGCCGGGTCGTTGGTGACGAAGCAGTCGCCCGGGGTCGGGTCGGGGAAGCGGGCGATGACGGCGCGCACCGACGCCCCCATGGCCCCGAGGTGGACCGGGATGTGGGGGGCGTTCGCCACCAGGCCGCCGTCGGCGTCGAAGAGGGCGCAGGAGAAGTCGAGCCGCTCCTTGATGTTGGTGGAGAAGGCGGTCTGCTGGAGCTGGCGGCCCATCTGCTCGGCGATCGACATAAAGAGGTGGTTGTAGATCTCCAACCGCACCGGGTCGCAGGCGGCCGCCGCCTCCCCCTCACCGGCGGGGGTGGCCGCCCCGGACGCGTCGGTGAGCACCAGGAGGCCGTCGGCCGCCACCGCGCCGGTGAACCCCTGCTCCACCACCACCGTGCCGGTCGCCTCGACGACCAGGCACGGCCCGGCGAGGCAGGCGCCGGGGCGCAGGGCCTCGCGCTCAAAGAGGGGAACGTCGCGCCACCCCCCGTCCACGAAGAGCGGCGTCGTCCGCGCCGCCTCCGGCGTGTGGGGCGGCGGCGCCTCGCCGGGCGGCGGCAGCGGCGCCCCCGGAACCTCCACCGCCACCCGCACCGCCACCACCTCCACCGTGTGGCCCGCGCGCAGGTGGCCGAACCGCTCCGAATACAGTTGCTCGAAGGCGGCGTGCCAGTCGCCCTCCGCCGACTCCGTCACCGTGAGGGGAGTCTCGGTCCCGCGGTAGCGTAGGTCGAGGCGGCGCACCACCCGCACCGCGGCCAGGTCGAGCCCCTGGGTGGCGAGGGCGGCGCGCCCCTCTGCCTCCAGCGTCGCGAAGGGGCCGGTGAGCGCCGCCTCCGCCAGCCCCACCCGGCCGCCATCCGCGCTCCCGTGCCACGCCACCGGCGCCAGCCCCATGCCCAGCGCCGAGAGGACCCCGCCCGCCGGGTGGAGCAGGATCCGGCGGATCCCCAGGGCGCGTGCGACGCCGCAGGCGTGCTGGCCGCCGGCGCCGCCGAAGCAGAGGAGGGTGTCGTCGCGGCAGTCGTGGCCGCGGTCGACGGTGATTTCGCGGATGGCGCGCGCCATGGTGGCGTCGGCCACCGTCCGGAACCCCTCCGCCACCGCCTCCACCCCTGCCCCGCCCAGGTCGTGGCCCGCCGCGGTGAGCTCCGCGGCCACCTTCGCCAGGGCCGCCTCCACAGCTGCCCCATTGAGGTCGAAGGGAAAGCGGTCGCCCACCAGGCGGCCGAGGGCGAGGTTCACGTCGGTGACCGTGAGCGCGTGCGCCCTGGGCCGCCCCGCCGCGTCTTGCCGGCCGTAGCAGAGCGGCCCGGGGTCGGCGCCGGCGGAGTCGGGACCGACGGTGAGGCGGAAGCCGTCGAAGCGGCAGATCGAGCCGCCCCCCGCGGCCACCGTGTGGATGGCGAGCTGTGGCGCCCGGATGCGCACCCCGGCGGTCACCGTCTCGTAGGTGCGCGCCAGCTCGCCGGCGAAGCGGCAGACGTCGGTGGAGGTGCCGCCCATGTCGAACCCCACCACCCGCGCCTCGCCGAGCGCCTCGGCGATCCGTGCCACCGCCACCGCCCCGCCCGCCGGGCCGGAGAGGATCGCGTTGTGGCCGCGGAAGGCGGACGCCGCGGTCAGCCCGCCGGAGGACTGCATGAGCAGTAGCTCACTGCCAGGCAGCTCCCGGCGCAGGGTGTCGAGGTAGCGACGGATCAGGGGTGAGAGGTAGGCGTCGACGCAGGTCGTATCGCCGCGTCCCACCAGCCCCATCTCCGGAGCGACCTCATGGGAGCAGGAGAGGTGGGTAAAGCCGAGGCGTCGCGCCACCTCCGCCACCACCCGCTCGTGGTCCGGGTAGGCGTAGGCGTGGAGGAGGCAGATCGCCACCGAGGTAAAGCCGGCGGCGCGGGCGGCGGCCAGGTCGCGCTCCGGCGCCGCGAGGTCGGGCGCCGCAAGGACCGTGCCGTCCGCCGCCACCCGCTCCGCCACCTCCACCACCCGCCCATAGAGGAGGTCGGGCCGACGGATCTCCAGATCGAAGAGGTCGGGGCGCCGCTGATCGCCGATCGCCAGGCAGTCGCCGAGACCGGCGGTGGCCACCAGGACCACCTTTGCCCCGGTGCGCTCCAGGAGGGCATTGGTCGCCACCGTGGTGCCCATGCGGATCGCGCACGGCGGCACCGGCTCTCCCTCCCCAAGCCCGAGGAGCCGGCGGATCGCCACCACCGGCGCCCGGTCCGAGGAGAGGACCTTGGCCACATGCAGCGCCCCGTCCGGATCGCGCCCGACACAGTCGGTAAACGTCCCGCCCCGATCGATCCAGAAGTGCCAGCGGCCCACCATGGGGCGAGAGGGTAGCCCGCCGAGGAGGCAAAACCACGAAGGGCGAGATCGAGCTCACGCGAGGGCGGCTGCGGTATCGTCCCCCCATGCACATCGACGGCTACACCTTTGGCCGGATCACCGTGGACGGCGTGGTCTACACCTCGGCCTCCCGGTGCGCCGCCACCCAGTTCGTCCACGTCTCCACCCCGCCGGAGAGGAGGGTGGCGCGGTGGCCGTGCTGGTTGAGGAGGCGGGTGGCGTTGTAGGCGCGCCGTCCCACGGCGCAGCTCACCTGGATGGGGCGGTTTGCGGGCAGCTCGTGGAGGCGGTCGCGGAGCTCGTTGAGGGGAATCTGGACGACCCCATTCATGGGCCGCTCGGTGACCTCTTTGGCGTCGCGTACATCGAGAACGAAGGCGTCGTCCGCCCCCATTTCCTGCCACGGGGTGATCCCGAGGTCACCGCGCACAACGTTGGCGCCGATCATCCCGATGACATTGACCGGGTCCTTGGCGGCGCCGTACTGGGGGGCGTAGCACAGCTCAGCCTCCTCCAGATCGAAGACCGTCGCCCCCATCTGGATCGCCATGGCGATCACGTCGATGCGCCGCGCGACCCCCTGTTCCCCGATCGCCTGGGCGCCAAGGACCCGGCCGTCGCCCGGCTCGAAGAGGAGCTTCAGGTAGATCGACCGGGAGCCCGGGTAGTACCCCACGTGGTGGCTGGCATGCGAGTAGGCCACCTGGTAGTCGAGCCCCGCGGCCTGCGCGGCGCGTTCGTTGAGGCCGGTGCAGGCGAAGGTGAGGCCGAGGAGGCCGCACACCGCGGTCCCCTGGACGCCGCGGAAGGGGCGGGCGCGACCGGCGATGACGTCGGCGGCGATCCGTCCCTGGCGGTTCGCCGGCCCCGCCAGAGGGAGGGTGGCGCGGCGGCCGGTGATGGCGCAGCGGATCTCCACCGCGTCGCCGATGGCGAGGATGGCGGGATCGCGGGTGCGCAGGTGATCATCGACGACGATGTGGCCGCTCGCCGCCACCTCCAGGCCACACCCCCGGGCGAGCTCGCTCTCCGGCCGGACGCCGATGGCGAGGATCACCATGTCGGTGTCGATCCGCCGCCCCGAGGCGGTGTGGACCACCAATCGACCGGACGCCTCCTCGAAGGTGGAGACCGCCTCCCCGAGGGCGACGGTGACGCCCTTCTTCTCCAGCCGCTGCTGGACCGGGACCGCCATCTCCGGATCGAGGGGGGGCGCTACCTGCACGTCGCGCTCCACCAGGGTGACCCGGATCCCGCGCCGGATCAGGTTCTCCGCCATCTCCAGACCGATGAGGCCGCCGCCCACCACTACCGCCTCGCCTACCTGGTGGTCGTGAATCCAGCCACGCACCTGGCGGCTGTCGGGGACGGTGCGAAGGGAGAAGATGCCCCCCAGGTCGATCCCGGGCAGGGGAGGGCGCACCGGCCGCGCCCCCGGGGAGAGGACAAGGGTGTCGTAGGGCTGGGCATAGCGGTGGCCATCGGCGAGGCGGTGGATCTCCACCTGTTTCGCCTGCCGGTCGATGGCGACCACCTCCTCGCCGGTGCGCACCTCCACCCGGAAACGGTCGCGGAAGAGCTCCGCGGTGGCCACCAGGAGCTTCTCCTCCTCGCGGATCACCCCGCCCACATAGTAGGGGAGGCCGCAGTTGGCGTAGGAGACGTACGGCCCCCGCTCCACCATGATGATGCGCACCTGCTCGTCCTGACGCCGCAGGCGCGCCGCACACGAGGCGCCGCCGGCGACGCCCCCGACGATGACCACCGTCCGTGAGTTGCTCATTCGTTTCACCTGACTTTCTCCCCTCCCGCGCACGGCCCCAAACGGTCGCCCCCTCCCAAGAGCCACGACCCCCCGCTCAGGGCTCTTCCATCCTGGCGCCTTCTCCGCGGGAGAGGGGGTACTCCGCCTCGATGCGGTGACTCGCACCCCGCCGGCCGAGGGTGGAGGAGTAGAGGCGGAAGCTCTCGACGGTGAAGGGAGGGGCCCGGAAGAGGGGGTGGTCCTCAAAGAAGCGACCGACGCGCGCCGGTGGCGTCCCCTTGAGGCGGGCGAGGGTGATGTGAGGGGCGAACTTGCGCCCCTCACGCGCGATCCCCAGATCGGCGAGGGCGGATTCTATCCGGCTCCGCAGGCTCCTCAGGGGCTCGCTCCGTTCGACGCCGACCCACAGGACACGGGGCGCGCCACGTGGTGGGAAGTGGCCGAGGCCATCGAGGCGCAAGTCGAAGGGGGGACCACCCACCGCCCCGAGGGCGGTGGCGATGTCGCGAAACTGACCACCGTCCACCTCGCCGATGAAGCGCAGGGTGAGATGGAGCTGGTCCGGGTCCACCCAGCGTGCCCCCGGCACCCCGCCACAGAGGGCGACGAGCCCCTCCCGCACCCCCGCGGGCAGATCGACGGCGACGAACAGACGGACCATGCGGAGAAACTACAGTAGGCGGTAGGCAGAGGGCAGCG
>CAZRGD010000143.1:0-6944 GCA_964599505.1 uncultured Nitrospirota bacterium
GGCGTGGAGGGCGCGCAGGAGTGAGGGGTGAGGGGTGGGGGATGGGGAGGAGGTGCCGGCCTGCGGCCGGCGATCATTGTCTCCCATGTCCGGGGGCCCTTTCGCCCTCATCACATCATTCAGCTCGGTGCGCCGAACGACCTGTCAGGAATCATGTCGACCACATCCACCTTCAAAATCCGCTGACCCGCAGGACCGTCCTCCCCCCTATCCCTGGGCCACGCGCAGCGCACCCCCTACACCACCAGCGGTGCCAACTCCTCGCCCCGGAGGATCGCATTGATCTCCTTCCCCTCCAGGGTCTCGCGCTCCAGAAGGGTGTCGGCGAGCTGCTTGAGGGCGTCGAAGTTCTCCTTCAGCAGGGTGCGCGCCCGGTCGTACCCGTCCATGACGATCCGCCGGACCTCCTCGTCGATGTAACGCGCCGTCTCCTCCGAGTAGTCCCGATGCTGGGAGATCTCCCGCCCGAGGAAGATCTGCTCGTCATTCTTACCGAACGAGAGCGGCCCGAGGCGTTCGCTCATGCCCCACTCGCACACCATCTTGCGAGCGAGCTTGGTGGCGCGCTCGATGTCGTTGGAGGCGCCGGTGGTCACGTGGCCGAACTGCAGCTCCTCGGCGGAGCGGCCACCCATGAGGATGGCGATGGAGGCGTTGAGCTCCTCCGCAACCTTGGTGTAGCGGTCCTCCTCCGGTAGCTGCAGGGTGACGCCGAGGGCTCGGCCGCGCGGGATGATGCTCACCTTGTGGACCGGATCGGTGCCAGGGATCAGGCGCGCCACCAGGACGTGGCCCGACTCGTGGTAGGCAGTGTTGACCCGCTCGTCGTCGGACATCACCGCCGACTTGCGTTCCACCCCCATGGTCACCTTGTCCTTCGCGTCCTCCACGTCACGGCGCTGAACCTGCGTCTCGTTGCGGCGGGCGGCGAGGAGCGCCGCCTCGTTGAGGAGGTTGGCGAGGTCGGCGCCGGAGAAGCCCGGGGTGCCACGGGCGATCTCGCCCAGATCCACATCGTCCGCCAGGGGCTTCTCGCGGCCGTGGATCTCGAGAATTTTCTGCCTTCCTTTGATGTCCGGATTGGGCACTGCCACCTGGCGGTCGAACCGACCGGGACGCAGGAGCGCCGGGTCGAGGACGTCGGGTCGGTTGGTGGCGGCGATGAGGATTACCCCCTCCTCCGTCTCGAAGCCGTCCATCTCCACCAGGAGCTGGTTGAGGGTCTGCTCGCGCTCGTCGTGGCCGCCGCCGAGACCGGCGCCGCGGTGGCGCCCCACCGCATCGATCTCGTCGATGAAGATGATGCATGGGGCGTGCTTTTTGCCCTGCTCAAAGAGGTCGCGCACCCGCGAGGCGCCGACGCCGACAAACATCTCGACGAACTCAGAGCCGGAGATGGAGAAGAAGGGGACCCCCGCCTCACCGGCGATCGCCTTGGCGAGCAGGGTCTTGCCGGTCCCCGGCGCCCCCATGAGCAGCACCCCGCGGGGGATGCGTCCACCGAGGTCCTGGAACTTCTTCGGGTCCTTCAGAAAGTCCACGATCTCCGACAGCTCCGCCTTCGCCTCGGGGATCCCGGCGACGTCGTCGAAGGTGACCTTCTGGCTCTGGTCGGTCTGCAGCTTGGCGCGACTCTTGCCAAAGGAGAGGGCGCGGTTACCCCCCCCCTGCATCTGGCGCATGAAGAAGATCCACACTCCAAAGAGGAGGATGAACGGCGCCCACGAGAGGAGAACCTGGAGGTACAGCGGGGTCTGCTTCGGCGGTCGCGCGGAGATCGCCACCCCCTCTTTCTTCAGCTCCTCCACCAGGTTCGGATACTCGGCGGAGTAGGTATGGAAGGGGGTGCCGTCCTTCAGACGGCCGGCGATGTCGTGCTCTTGGATCAGCACCTCGCTCACATCGCCATCGTCCACGTGGGCGAGGAACTCGGAAAACGCCATCTCCGAGCTCGGCTTGGCCGGCCCTTGGAAGAGGTTGAAGAGCAGGACCATGATCACCCCGATCACGAGCCAGAGAGAGAGATTTTTATAAAAGGCGTTCACGTATTGAAGACCCCGTTACGAAGCGGCCGATCCATCCCCGCCCAGGCGAGGACCACCGGCCCACACGGCACAAGATCGGTACGGCGTCGCCGATTGTCCAGCAAACCGCACCAAAGCACCGACGCTAGCATGAGGGTAGGGTGCGGACAACGCGGTGCGGTCTGCGTAGCAGACCGCAGAGGCGGCGCGACGCGCCGCCGAGCATGTGGGGAAGGCGGTACGCAGTAACCGTCGCGGCGATGAGGTAGGAGCGAGCTCCCGCTCGCGATCCGCGCCGTAGGCGCGGCAGGCCCAACGGGCCTGTTTCGCCGGCAGGAGCCGGCTCCTACCTCATCGAGAAAGCACACGAGGACGCGACATTGCGTTGCGTTGTCCCGGCTGTAGGGTGGCTGAGGTGCGCCAGATTTGCGCCGACCTGCAGGGCGGGCCGCCGAGGCTTGAGCTGCGCTACGCCGCAGGCGGAACGCCCGAGGACACGGCGCAAAGATGGCGTGCATCAGCCACCAGTCTCCTGGCGGAGTTGGCCGCATGCCGCGCTGATATCTCTCCCCCGGGGTTTGCGCGTAAACACCGAGTACCCCTCCGCCAGGAGGATCTGGCGGAAGTCTTCCACCGCCTCGTCGGTGGGCGGGGCGTACGCCGCCCCGGCCACCGCGTTGTACGGGATCAGGTTGATCTTGCACCGCACCCGCCTGAGGAGCTTGGCCAGGCGGTGGGCGTCGGCGACCGTGTCGTTCACCCCGCCGAGCAGCACGTACTCGACGAACCCCATGTCGCGCCGCTCACGCGCGTAGAGCTCCAGGGCGCCGATGAGCTCGCGGATCGGGTAGCGACGGTTGACCGGCATCACCTCGTCGCGGATCGCGTCGGTGGTGGCATTCAGCGACACGGCGAGGGCGAAGCGCACCCCCTTGGCGTGGATGAGGTCGTGGATCCGCGGTACCAGGCCGGAGGTGGAGACGGTCACCCGGCGGCCGGAGAGGCCGATACCGCGGTCGTCGGTGAGGACCTGCACGGCGCGCACCACCGCGTCGAAGTTGTGCAGCGGCTCGCCCATCCCCATGAAGACGGCGTTGGTCACCCGCTCGCCGGTGATCCGCTGCACCGCGAGGAGCTGCTCGACGATCTCCCCGGCGGTGAGGTGGCGCTCCAGCCCCTGCTGGGCGGTGAGGCAGAAGCGACACCCCATGGCGCACCCCACCTGGGTGGAGAGGCAGAGGGTCCGCCGCTCCTCTTCGGGGATGAGGACCGTCTCTACGGTCTTCCCGTCGGCGAGCTCGAAGAGGAACTTGCGGGTGGAGTCGCGGGAGCGCTCCTCGCGCCGCACGGTGAGCCGGCTGAGGGTGGCAATCTCCGCGAGCCGCTCACGATCGACGCGGGCGATGTTGGTCATCGCGGCGAAGTCATGGACCCCGTGGCGATAGATCCACTCGACGAGCTGCTGGCCGCGAAAGGGGCGCATGCCGTTGGCCACCGCGAACTCGGCGAGCTCGTCGCGGGTGAGCCCCACCAGCTCGGTGCGCCGGGCCGCGGGAGGCGCCGCCGGGTCGATGTCAGGGGTCGTCAGCTTCATCGGGGTCATCCACCACCCTCGGCGGCCAGCGATGTGTACCGCAACCAGATGCACTCGGCACCCGATCCCGGCTGCCACCCATCCGCCAGCCGCCACGTCCCCACCGCGACGATCTCGCCGTCGGCCACCAGCAATGGCGTGCGCGGCCGCTCGGCGGCGGGGACCTTGGCATCGACAAACAGCGCCGCGAGCCGCTTCGTGCGCCCGCCCATGCCGGCAGGTGTGAGCCGGTCGCCCGGGCGCGGCGAGCGCACCACCAGGCGACGACCGAGGAGGCGCGCGTCGACGGCGAGGGCGCCGCCCGACGGCCGCTCACGAGTGAGCACGAGCCGCTGGCCAAGGGTGGGGAGGGCCGCATCGCCGCCCACCACCGCCACCTCGAAGTCGGCGACAGGGGGCGTCGGCCGGGGCCGACCGAGGTAGAGCCGCCCGTACCGCCGCTCCGCCACCCGGCCGCCTGGGAGGCGGACCTCACCGGCGCCCGCCACCCCGTCGAGGAGCGCCCGCACCTGCTCGACGTGGACGAACCCCAGCTCTTTCACCAGGCCGGTCCGGTGGCAGGCGGTGCGCAGGAGGCGCCGGCGCAGAGCGAGGGGCAGGGCGGCGACCGCGGCCACCGCCACCTCCACCCCGCCCGCCGCCGGCTCGATCAGGTCAAGGTGGGGGGCGAGCTGCGCCTCCAGGTAACGCTCCTCCTCGCCGAGGACCTCGGCGGTGTGGCCGAGGACCCGGGTCAGCGCCGGGTTCACCGTCGTCAACACCGGCACGATGTCGTGGCGCACCCGGGCGCGCAGGTAGTGGGGGTCGCGGTTCGAGGCGTCCTCGCGCCACCCCAGCCCTTGCGCCGCGAGCCAGCCGGTAAGCTCGGCGTGGCCAAAGGGGAGGAGCGGCCGCACCACCCGGCCGCGCCGCGCCGCAATCCCCAACGGCCGCGCCGACCCCTTCAAGAGGTTCATCACCACCGTCTCCGCCACGTCGTCGGCGGTGTGTCCGGTGGCGATCCACGCCGCCCCCACCTCCACACGTACCGCCTCCAGGGCGGCGTAGCGCTGCTCCCGCGCCACCGCCTGCAGGGAGCAGCCAGGCCGCCGGAGCTCGGTGGGATCGAGGCGGCAGAGGCGAAAAGGGAGCTCCAACTCCGTGGCCACCCCCTCCACGAAGGCAGCCTCCTCCGCCGAGATGGCGCCGCGCAAGCCGTGATCGACGCAGCAGACGGTGAGGGTCAGGGGGAGCGGCCGGGCGAGACGGACGAGGAGGTGGAGGAGCGCCGTCGAGTCGCCGCCGCCGGAGCACGCCACCACCCCGGCGGAGCCCGCCTCGAAGAGGTGCTCCCGCCGCAGGTGTGCCAACAGTCGTCCTTCAAGCCCCATGGCCGCAGGGTAGCGGCGCAGAGGTCCACAGTCAGCCTGAGCATCGGCCATCGCTACCCGGTGGCCGACAAGATGTACAATGTGTACATTTATACACTCTCTACACCTTTCCCGAGAAAGAGCCATGCGGACCAACATCGTTCTCGACGACGACCTCGTGCAGCAGGCGTTCGCCCTCACCGGCGCTCGGACCAAGCGCGCCCTCGTCCAACTCGCACTCCAGGAGCTCGTCGAGCGCCGCCGCCGCCGCAATCTCACGGAATTGGCCGGGAAGCTGCGCTTCCGTGACGACTTCGACCACAAGGCGCTCCGGGAGACCCGCCGTGGTGATGGTTGATACCTCGGTATGGATCGACGTCTTGCGCGATCGGAGTGGCAGCCGGAAGGCGGCGCTTGCCGCGGCCACGGGTGACGCGGAGGTGGTCCTCGCCCGCTTCGTCCAGCTCGAGCTCCTCCAAGGGTGCCGCGACGAGGCGGAGTGGGATCTCCTTGCACCGGTCCTCCACGAGCAGGCCTATCTCGAAGTGAAGCCCTCTACCTGGGAGACCGCCGCGCGAATCTACTTCGACCTGCGCCGCCTCGGCCGCACCGTGCGCAGCCCCATCGACTGCTGCATTGCCCAGCTCGCCCTTGAGCACGACACCCTGCTACTCCACCGCGACCGCGACTTCGAGGCCATCGCCACCTGCCGCCCCCTCAGGCAGGTGTGGCTCTCGTGGTGAGGGTGGCATCGCGCCGCCGCTCACGCCGGATCGAGGGCCGCCACCGCCGGGAGGGTCTTGCCCTCCAGGAGCTCCAGCGACGCCCCACCGCCGGTGGAGATGAAGCTCATCCTCTCCGCCTCGCCGACCCGCTTGACCGCGTCGGCGGTGTCGCCGCCGCCGATGATGGTGGTCGCACTCGACTCGGCGAGGATGTGGGCGACGTGGGCGGTGCCGGAGCGGAACGACTCGAGCTCATAGACCCCCATGGGGCCGTTCCAGACGACGAGCTTGGCGTCGCGCAGGATCGGCTCCCAGGCGCGTACCGTGTCCGGGCCGATGTCGAGCCCCTTGCGGTCGGCGGGGATGTCGTTCGCATCGGCGATCCGGATCTCCGCCTCCTCGTCGATCTCCTCCGCCACCACACAGTCGAGCGGCAGCTCGAAGCCGACACCCCGCTCCTTCGCCTTCGCCATGATCGTACGGGCCATCTCCTCCATCTCCCGCTCCACCAGGGAGCCGCCCACCTCCTTGCCCTGGGCGGCGAGGAAGGTGAAGGCCATGCCGCCGCCGATGAGGAAGCGGTCGACCCGGTCCACGAGATGCTCCAGGACACCGATCTTCGACGACACCTTGGAGCCGCCGACGATGGCGATAAACGGATGGGCCGGATCGGCGAGGACCGAGGAGAAGTAGTCGACCTCATCGCGCAGGAGGAAGCCGGCCACGGCCACCGGGCAGTGGGCCACCATCCCCACCATCGAGGCGTGGGCGCGGTGGGAGGTGCCGAAGGCGTTGTTGCAGTAGACCTCCACCCCCGCGGCCAGCGCCCGCGCGAACTCCGGGTCGCTCTTCTTCTCGCCGGTGTGGTAGCGGAGGTTCTCCAGGAGGAGCGCCTCGCCGTCGGCGAGCGCCGCGGCCCTGGTCTGGACCTCGTCGCCGATGCAGTCGGGGACCAACGGTACCTCGCGGCCGAGGAGCTCAGAGAGTCGCGTGGCCACCGGCGCCAACGACTTCTCCGGATCCGGCCCCTTGGGGGAGCCGAGGTGGGAGGCGAGAAGCAGCCGCGCCCCGTGGGCGAGGGCGTACTCGATGGAGGGGAGGGCCCGGCGGATGCGGGCGTCGTCGGCGATCACCCCGTCGTGGATCGGGACGTTGAAGTCGCAGCGCATGAAGCAGCGCTTGCCGGTGAGATCGACCTGGTCGAGAGTCTTGCGGTCCATGGAGTGCTCCCTTCGGTCGCGGGGATGGGGGG
>CAZRGD010000144.1:0-6879 GCA_964599505.1 uncultured Nitrospirota bacterium
CTTGTACCCCTCGTACAGGCTCACCCGCGCCTGGTTACGAACCCGCTCGACGATGGCAGGGTCACCGGTGAGCTTGGTGTCGGAGACCAGGGCGATGGCCGAGGCGATGCGGTCGAGGCTCTCTACCATCTGTAGCGCCGAGTTGCCGCCACCGACCACCACCACCGCCTTACCCTGGACGAAGGCGAGGTCCTGGACGTTGCCGTAGAAGAGGCCGCGCCGCTGGAGCCGCTCCTCCCCCTCCACCCCGAGACGGCGTCGGGTCATGCCGGTGGCCAGGAGGATGGCGCGGGTGGTGAATCGTTCGGCCTCCGCGGTGGTCACGGCAAAGGCGCCGTCGACCCGTTCGATCTGCTCCACCGCGGTGATCAGGTGCTCCACGTAGTGGGAGTGGAGGAGCTGGTTGCGGAACTTCTCCACCAGCTCCGGGCCGGTGATGAAGTCGAACCCCATGTAGTTCTCGATCTTGCGGCTGTCGATCGCCTGGCCTCCGAGATCGCCGGCGATGAGCAGGACGTCCATCTTCAGGGTCGAGGCGTAGACCGCGGCGGTGAGGCCGGCGGGGCCGCCGCCGATGATCACTCAGGTCGTAGGTGGTGCGGGTGAGGCGGGTCCCTTCGTCGACGAGGAAGCGGTCCTTGCACCCCTCGGAGCAGAAGTAGACGGTCGCGCCGTCGGCCTCGGTGGTGAGGGCGGTCGCCTCGTCCACCTCCATACGGCAGATGGGATCGATTTTCATGGGGGGCTCGCTTGGGGGCGCGCTGCGCGCGCCAGGGGTTAGGGATTAGGGACTAGGGGCTAGGGGTGGTGCCGGCCTACGGCCGGCGATGATTGACTCGCGTGTGGCTTCCATCGGCATCTCATCAGCCCGCAGGGCTGTCCATTCCCTTTCTACTTTCTACCTTCTACTTTCTACTGCTGTTTCCAGCCCGAAGGGCTGTCCTTCCCCTCATCCCTCATCCCTCACCCCCCATCCCCCTTCAGAAAATCTTCCGCAGCCCCTGGATCGCCTGCCGGGTCCGGTGCTCGTTCTCCACCAGGGCAAAGCGGACGAAGCCGTCGCCGCCGGAACCGAAGCCAAGCCCCGGGGCGACCGCCACCTTGCATCGATCGATGAGCATCTCGGAGAAGGCGACCGAGCCCATCTCGGCGTAGGGCTCGGGGATCGGCGCCCAGACGAACATCGTCGCCTTCGGCGGCTCTACCTCCCAGCCGATGCGGTGGAGGCCGTCGCAGAGGCAGTCGCGCCGCTCCTCGTACAGCTTGCAGATCTTCGGCGGCTCCTCCTCGCACTCGTTGAGGGCGATGATCGAGGCGATCTGGATCGGCTGGAACATGCCGTAGTCGAGGTAGCTCTTGATCCGCGTGAGGGTCCCCACCATCTCCTTGTTGCCGACGCAGAAGCCGACCCGCCAGCCGGGCATGTTGTACGACTTGGAGAGGGAGACGAACTCCACCCCGACCTCCTTCGCCCCGGGGACCTGGAGGAAGGAGGGGGCCTGGTAGCCGTCGAAGCAGAGGTCGGCGTAGGCGAGGTCGTGCATCACCCGGATCTCGTGCTCACGGGCGAAGGCGACCACCCGCTCGAAGAAGTCGAGCTCTACCACCTGGGTGGTGGGGTTGGCGGGGAAGCAGAGCATCATCGTGCGCGGTTTCGGGTCGTGCTGCTCGTAGACCGCCAGGAGCGACTCGAAGAAGTCCTGCCCCGGCTGCTGCGGCACGTGGGCCACGGTGCCGCCTGCGATGATCACCGCATAGTTGTGGATCGGGTAGGTGGGATCCGGGACCAGGACCGTGTCGCCGGGGCCGACCATCGCCAGGGTGAGGTGGGAGATCCCCTCCTTCGCCCCCATGGTGGCGATCGCCTCGATGTTCGGGTCGATCTCGACGCCGTAGCGGCGCTGGTACCAGCGGCTGATCGCGAGCCTCAGGTTGGGGATCCCGCGGGAGGCGGAATAGCGGTGGTTACGCGGGTTGCGCGCCGCCTCCACCAGCTTGTCGACGATGTGTGGAGGCGTCCCCTGGTCCGGGTTGCCCATCCCGAGGTCGATGATGTCCTCGCCGGCGTGGCGCGCCGCCATCTTCTTCGCATTGACGCTGGCAAAGACGTACGGCGGCAGCCGCTCCATCCGGGGGGTCTTGAGGATCGGTGTGTTCGGCATGGCGATGCTCTCTCATTCCCTGGCCCACCAGGGCCCAAAGGGGTGGACAAGATACGGTCCCGCGCCGCGGTTCGGAAGCCTTGGGGATCGCCGGTTGAGGCTGCCCTTCGGTGAAAACCGTGACGGCCGCGAAAGGGGGTGGTGTCGCCGGTGGTGAACCGGGGGACGGTGTGAGCCTGGAAGGCAAGATCAGCCACGGAATCCACGAAACGCCACGGAAGGGGTAGGAGCGGGTTGCACCCACGATTCGCGCCGTAGGCGCCGCCGAATCCCCGATGGCCCTTGTCAAAGGCCACCTCACGGATACACCCTGCGCGCGCTTTCGCCGGTGTTGGCGGGGTGGAGTGATCGTCTTCGGACGATCCGACCCATGGGCCGCCAACACGACACCCGCAAGGGTGTGGCGCGGAGGCGGTGGGTCGACTCCTCCGTCTCGTGCGTCCGGGCGCAGCCACGCGGGCGAATCCCGAGGGTTCGTGCGCGCGTTTTCGGGAGCCGTCGGTCAAACTCATGGACCTTTTTGTCTTCGCCATCGTCGCCCTCGTGGCCGTCGGCCTCGCCGCCGCCGTGGCCGCGCCGTGGCCGCGCCTTGGCCAGCGGATCGGCCAGGTGGGGACGGTCGTCGCCTGCGCCCTCGGCCTGGTCCCCGCGGTCACCACCCTCCTTCGCGGTGGCCGACTGGAGATTGTTGCCCCGTGGTCGATGGTGGGTGGCCGCTTCCACCTCCTCCTCGATCCCCTCGCCGCCCTCTTTCTCCTCCCGGTCTTCGGGGTCTCCGCCGTCGCCGCCCTCTACGGTGCAGGCTACCTGCGCCACCACGAAGGAAAACGGCCCCTCGGCTCTCTGTGGCTCTACCTCGACCTCCTGATCGCCGGGATGGCGATGGTGGTGGTCGCCCACGACGGCATCCTCTTTCTGTTGAGCTGGGAGGTGATGGCCATCGCCCCCTTCTTCCTCGTCGGCTTCGAGGATGAGAAGCCGGCCGTACGCGAGGCGGCGTGGACCTACCTGATCGCCACCCACATGGGGACGGTCTTTCTGGTGGTGATGTTCTTTCTCCTCGGGGCGCAGACCGGGACGATGGACTTCGACGCCTTTCCCGCGGCGATCGCCGCAGCGCCGCATCTGGCGTCGATCTGCTTCGTCCTCGCCATCGTCGGCTTCGGGTCGAAGGCGGGATTCGTGCCGATGCACGTCTGGCTGCCGGAGGCCCACCCGGTGGCGCCGAGCCACGTCTCGGCGCTGATGTCCGGGGTGATGATCAAGACCGGGATCTACGGCCTGGTGCGACTCCTCACCCTCACCGGCGAGCCGATGCTGTGGTGGAGTTGGGTGCTCATCGGCCTGGGGGCGGCGAGCGGCATCCTCGGGGTGGTCTTCGCCCTGGCGCAGCACAACCTGAAGCGGCTCCTCGCCTACCACAGCGTCGAGAACATCGGGATCATCCTCCTCGGCCTCGGCGTCGGCCTGCGCGGAGTCGCGGACCACTCGACCGTCCTCGCGGTCCTCGGCTTCGGCGGTGGCCTGCTGCACGTGCTCAACCACGCCCTGTTCAAGTCGCTCCTCTTCCTCGGCGCCGGGGCGGTGCAGCACGCCACCGGGACGCTGGATCTGGAAGAGCTCGGCGGCCTGCTCAAACGGATGCCATGGAGCGGCACCGCCTTTCTCGTGGGCGCCGCGGCGATCGTCGGCCTGCCGCCCTTGAACGGCTTCGTCAGCGAGTTCCTCATCTTCGTCGCCGCCTTCCTGCCGCTCGCCACCGGCCACGGCTCGAACCCGGTGGCGGGAGTGACGGTCCTGGTCTCCCTCGGTCTCATCAGTGGCCTCGCCGCCGCCTGCTTCGCCAAGGCGTTCGCCACCGTCTATCTGGGTGAGCCGCGCACCGACCACGCGGCGGCCGCCCACGAGGTGGGACCCGAAATGGTGGTGGCGATGCTCCTCCTCGCCGCGGCGTGCGCGGCGATCGGCCTCGGGGCGCCGCTGGCGGTCCGCGCCCTGGCCGGTGCGGTGGCGGTGGCGACGGGGCTCCCCACCGCCGTGGTCGCCACGACCCTCGACCCGGCCGCGCGGTGGTTGGGCACCGGGGTCCTCGCCTTCGCGATCGCCCTGGCGGTGGCCGCCTGCCTGTGGCTCGTGCGCGGGGCGCTCTTGCGCCGCGCCGGGATCACGCGCGCGACGACGTGGGGGTGCGGCTACGGCGCGGCCAGCGCCCGGGTGCAGTACACCGCCTCCTCCTTCGCCCAGCCGCTCACCGACCTCTTCCACCCGGTCCTGCGCACCCACGTGGTGGCGGAGCTCCCCGCCACCCCCTTCCCGGCCACGGCGCGCTTCGCCAGCCACGCCCCGGACATCTTCCGCGACTGGCTCTTCACCCCCCTCTTTCGCGGCACCGACCGGCTGATGGCCGGGCTGCGCTGGCTCCAGCACGGCAACATCCACCTGTACATCGTCTACATCGTCGTCACCCTCCTCGCCCTGCTCGTGTGGGCGGTCGTATAGCGGACGGATCTCACCGTCCAGCCCGCAGAAAACCACCAAGTCCCATGCCTCTCCCCTCCTCCCTCTTCGTCCCGCTCAGCGGGCTAGTGCTGGCACCCTTGCTGGTGGCGGTGATCAACCGGGTGAAGGCGCGGATCGCCGGGCGGCAGGGTGCGCCGCTCCTCCAGCCGTACCAAGACCTCGCCAAGCTCCTGCGCAAGGGGGCGGTCTACTCGACGACCACCACCTGGCTCTTCCGCGCCGGGCCGGTGGCATCGCTGGCCACCGCGCTGGTGGCGCTGCTCATCGTGCCGCTCGGCGGGCTCAGGGCGCCGATTCACTTCACCGGCGATCTCATCGTCGTCGCCGGCCTCTTCGGGGTCGGCCGCTTCCTCACGGTGCTGGCGGCGCTGGACACCGGCTCCCCCTTCGAGGGGATGGGGGCAAGCCGCGAGGTGACCTTCGCCGCCCTGGTGGAGCCCGCCCTCTTCCTGGCCCTGGCCTCCATCGTCGGGACCACCCACATGGGCTCCCTGACCACCGCCTACGGCGTCCTCACCCCCGCCCTGTGGAGCAAGGCGGCGCCCTCGCTGGCCCTGGTCGCCGCCACCTTGCTGGTGATCTACCTGGTGGAGAACTCGCGCATCCCGGTGGACGACCCAACCACCCACCTGGAGCTGACAATGATTCACGAGGTGATGGTCCTCGACCACTCAGGCGTCGATCTCGCCTTCATCGAGTACGGCGCCGCCCTCAAGCTGTGGCTCCTCGGCCTCCTGTTGGTGGGGCTGGTGGTCCCGGTGCGTACGGGCAACCCGTGGCTCGACGGCGGCGCGGCGATCGCGGGGCTCGCGGGGCTGGCGGTGGTGGTAGGGCTGATCGAGTCGTCCATGGCTCGCCTGCGCATGAACAATGTTCCGGCCCTGATCGTCGGCGGTGGCGTCCTGTCGGCGGTCGCCTTCGTCGTGGGGATGAAGTAACTGCAGGGGCTAGGGGTTAGGGACTAGGGGCTAGGGAAGGACAGCCCTTCGGGCTGATGAGATGCCGATGAAAGCCACCCACGAAACAATCATCGCCGGCCGCAGGCCGGCACCATCCCTAGGAGCCTGTCGGACTTTGGCCCGATCTACTGCGGAGAAGCGGATCTCGGCCCGGATCGGGCGCCGTTTTTCGTTGCATAGGCCCACTATGCGCCTCAAACGTCCCCCAATCCGGACTCGAGCCCGCTTCCCCTCGCGACGATCGCCAAAGTCCGACAGACTCCTAGCCCCTATTCCCTAGTCCCTAACCCCTGGCTCGCGCAGCGAGCCGAATCATCGCCGGCCGCAGGCCGACACCACCCCTAGCCCCTAATCCCTAACCCCTGGCGAGCAACGCGAGCCATGACCAACCTCCTCGACACCACCCTCGCCCTCGGTCTGGTCCTCAACTTCGCCCTGCTGGGCTCCAGCCGGATCGGCGCGTGTATCGTCTGGATGGCGGTCCAGGGGGCGCTCTACGCGGTGGTACCGCTAATCGCGGGTGAGGCGGTGACCGTGCGTGTCCTCTGCCTGGCGGTCGCCGCCCTGACGATCAAGGGGGGGATCTTCCCATGGCTCCTGATCCGCCTCCGGCGGCGCACCACCTTTCACTTCGAGGTCGAGCCGTACCTCGGCTTCGTCGCCTCGCTCCTGGTCGGGGTGATCCTCCTCGGGGCGGCGGCCACCCTTGGCCAGCGGATCCACCTCGGCCCCGGCGGCTACGACACCCGGCTGCTGACCACCGCCTTCTTCTCCATCCTCACCGGCCTGTTGCTCATCACCACCCGGCGCAAGGCGGTGATGCAGGTGGTGGGCTACCTGGTCCTGGAGAACGGCATCTACCTCTTCGGCGTCGGCACGGTGGTGGAGGCACCGGTCCTGGTGGAGCTCGGGGTGCTCCTCGACGCCTTCGTGGCGGTCTTCGTCATGTCCATCGCGGTCTACAACTTGAGCCGCCAATTCGAGGCGACCGACGTGGACAAGCTGGCCGAGCTGAAGGGGTGAGGGGCGCAATGCCGAGGCGATGGCGATGTCCTGGAAGATCGAGAATCGAAGAGAGAAGGGGCTAGGGGCTAGGGGCTAGGGAAGGTCAGCCCTTCGGGCTGATGAGATGACGATGGAGACCACCCACAGAAAATTCATCGCCGGCCGCAGGCCGGCACCACCCCTAGGAGTCTGTCGGACTTATGCGATCGTCGCGAGGGAAAGCGGGCTCGAGT
>CAZRGD010000145.1:0-6769 GCA_964599505.1 uncultured Nitrospirota bacterium
GGCGAGGGCGAGGTGGGGCTCGCCCACGGTGGGCGCGGCGGTGCGGCCGCTGCCTTCGATCACCAGGCAGATCTCGCCCTTCGGCGGCCGGTCGCGGTAGTGGTCGGCGAGGTCGGCGGCGGACGCGAGCCGCACCTCTTCGTGGAGCTTGGTGAGCTCGCGACAGACGGCGACGCGCCGCTCACCGAGCGCCTCGGCCACCGCCTCCAGGGTGGCGACGAGGCGGCGGGGGCTCTCCAGGCAGACCCAGGTGTGACGGGCACGACGGAGGTCGTCGAGCCAGCCGCGCCGCGCCTCCCCCTTGCGCGGCGGGAAGCCGGTGAAGGTGAAGCGGTCCGCGGGAAACCCCGAGAGGCAGAGGGCGAGGAGTGGTGCCGACGGACCGGGCACCGCGAACACCGATACCCCGGCCGCGCGGCAGGCGCGAACGAGGAGAAAGCCGGGGTCGTTGATCAGCGGGGTGCCGGCGTCGCTCACCAGGGCGAGACGGGCGCCAGCCGCGATCTCCGCCACCCGCGCCGCTGCCGCGCTCGCCTCGGTGTGGTCGTCGAAGCGGGCGGTGGGGCGGTCGACGCCGAGGTGGGCAAGCAGCCGGCCGGTGTGGCGGGTGTCCTCGGCCAGGATGCGATCACAGCCTGAGAGCGTCTCCACCGCCCGTGGCGAGATGTCGCCGAGGTTGCCGATGGGGGTGGCGACGAGATAGAGGCCGGGGGGGAGGTCCATGGTCAGCAGTCAATCGAAATCGCTATCGGGATCGCTATCGCTATCGGAATCGATATCAGCATCGAAATTGTCTCTCCCCCCTCCATACTCCCCATGCTCCTCACAAACCCGGTAGCCTCTACCGCCGAGACGGCTGAGCATCGCCACCATTCGGTCGATCTCGTCTTTGCGGTTCCGACTCTCGTCCTTGTCCAACGCCCCGCCGACGAGCAGCACATCTTGAATGGCGGCGCACTCCAGCGCCGATCCTCGGGCAATCTCGAAGTACCGCCGCCGGTCTGCACTGGCTGTCTTGCCGTTGCCCTCGGCAATGTTCAGCGGAATCGACTGGCTGGCCCGCAGCCACTGGTCGCGTGCGGGGCGATGGACTCCGTTAAGGCCCTTGGCCTTTTCATACACCCACGCCACGTAGCCGATCGACAGACGATAAACGTCGAGTTTTTCGTGTCCCAGGGTCATGAGTCGTCGATCCTGATAGCGATCCCGATCCCGATAGCGATTTCGATCCCGATTTCGATAGCGATACCGATGTTGATGGACGCAGTTGTTCGCTGAAAGCTATTCTCGCGCCGCCGCGCGCACCACCTCGGTGGCGAGCTCCTGGATGGAGCGGCGGTGGAGGGTGACGACATTGGGGCCGGTATAGAGGTTGGAGACCTTGTGGTCGAGCTGGGAGGAGCCCCAAACCACGACGACGTCGGCCCAGGCGAGGTCGGCGCGCGCCTGCTTCAATGTGCGGGCGATGGTGCCGTCGAGAGCACGCAGCGCCAGGCGGCCGTCGATGCACCGTTTCACCTCGCCGCGGGCGTTGGGCGAGCCACCCACGACGCAGAGACGCCCCCAGCCCCGCTTGCGGCACGCGGCCACCATCTCGTCGATCGTCCGCTGGTTCACCGAGCCGCCGCACACCTGGCACTGGGAGGGGTCGGCGGCGGGGACGACGGTGCGACCGGCGGCAATCCGTGTCGCCTCCTCCTGGCAGTCGCCGCGGTTGCACACCCAGCAGAACGCGGCCGCGAGGGCCTCGGCCGCGGCGTCGAGCTTGTCGGGATGGATCGCCTTCTTCGCCGGCCGGCTCAGGCCGGCGCTCTCCAGGACCCACTCCGCCTCCGCGGGATCGCCGCCGAAACCGATCCGCCGGAAGAGCTCCGTCTTGGGGATGGCGTCCATGGGGGCTCGCTACGCGTGCGGGTAGGCGGTAGGCAGAGGGCAGTGGTCAGAGGGAGGGGTCAGCAGAGTTTGGCGGGTCCGCATGGGGCCTGAAAAGTCGCCGCCTGCGGCCAGGGGGCTTCCAAGTACGGGGGATGGTGGCGTTTGCACGACGCTTTCAGGGTCAGGACTGCCTACCGCCTACTTCCCCCTGGCGCCATCTTGTCGATGGTGTCGCCGATCAGGATCAGGAAGTCGGCGGCGTTGGTGCCGGGGCTCACGAGCTGCTGCAGGTCGTACAGGTCGAGGATCCGTTCGCCGATGGTGGGGGGGTTGAGGTAGCAGTCGCGCAGGCAGCCCACCACCTGCTGCATCCCGTCCTCTTGCAGGAAGAGGGAGTTGCCGGTAATCGCGATGTCGCGAATGGTGTGCCCCCCCTCGGTGACCAGGGTGAGGTCGAGGGCGCACCCCTCGTTTCGCCGCTGGTTGCGCCAGACGCGGATCCCCTTCCCTTCCGGGGTGGCGGCGACCTTGGCGGCGGCCTCGTCGACAGAAAAAGTCCACGCATCCGACTCGAACCGCTTGCGCGCCTCCGCAGCGGCGAGCATCTCCGGGGTGGTGAGGCTGCCCTCCTCGAAGGCGATCTCCTTGCCCTTCCGGAAGGCGCGACCGAGGGCCCTGCGGATCTCCAGAGGCTCGGGGGGGGCGTGGCCCTCGTACTCGTGGCGTAGGGAGGTGAGGGCACGGTTGCGCGGGTCGTCTTTGGTGATCCCGAGGGCCGACTTCGCCATCGACTCGCTGGCGTTGACCGACAGGTGGGCGGAGAGGAGCAGGACGCCGTCGCGGATGAGGGCGTGGGCACCGCCGATCTCGTAGTGGCTACGGGCGAGGCGGTTGTACGGGTGGAAACGGATCTCCACCTCGAGCTCCCCGCAGGCGTCGATGAGCGGCTGTAACCACGTCTCGAAGAGCGCGGTGCCGTCACCGTGGGTCGAGCCGCTCAGCCGGTGGACGATGGTGTAGATAAACTGCCCCGCGTCGGTGTAGAGGGCGTCACCGTGGGTCGTCCGGCGTACTACCGGGATGTCGTGGGCGGCGCAGTAGTCGAGGTCGACCACCTGCCGCACTTGCTCCTCCCGGCCGATCGTGACGAAGGGCTTGGTGGGGATGTAGACGGCGAGGGTGTCGGGCTCACCGGCGGTGACCCCGGCGACCAGCCCCTCGGGGATAGCGACGGCATCGAGGGCGGAGAGACGGCCAAGGTCGAGAAAACGCCAGGTCGAAGGCATGGTGGTGTGGGGATGAGGGAATGAAGTTGGGGTGACCAATCAGGCCACGGCATCGAGATGGCGAGCGAGGGCTGCGTCGCCAGGTCCGTGTCCTGTCGGTCGTCGTCTATGCGAGGGGTGCGATCTTGCCGGGAGATTCGAAGTGGTGGGCCCGCAACCACGCATCTTGGAGCTCGCCTTGGTGGAGCGTCGCCCACTCCACCACCATCCCAAGAGCACGTGGGGGCAGGCTACCTTATGGCTGATTTCCCCATGTCCGTGTCAGGCCGCCAGCCACGCCGGCATGGCGGTGTCGCCGGCGAGGCGCTGCCACGCGCCGTCGAAGCGCTCCGGGCCGAGGGCGGTGCGCAGGCGACGGAGCTCGTGGGCGGCAAGCTGGGCGCGCGGCGAGGCGATGCGGCTCAGCAGCGCGAAGGACTGGATCGCCGCCTCCACCGCCGCCCCGGCGTCGCCCTGCTGTTCGGCGAGGCGGGCGAGCTGCCCCTGGTTGGCGGCCATCCCCTCCATGTCGCCAAGCTCGTTGCGAATCGCCAGGCTCCGCTTCACCGCCTCGGTCGCCTCCGGTGCCTCGCCACGCGCCGCATGGACCGCACCGAGACGCTGGTAGGTGGCGGCGATGAGCGGCTTCTCCTTGCGCATCTCATACCCCTCAAGGGCCTTTATGAGCGCGTCACGCGCCTCGTCGAGGTGGCCGAGCTTGTGGTGCGCACGGGCAATCTGGAGATAGGCGTCGGAGGCGCCGCGCACGTCCTCGGCCCGCTCGCGCAGGGCGATCGCCTCGTCGAGGTGGGTGATCGCCGCCTCGGGGTCGCCGCGCCCAATCTCGATCAGCCCGAGGTGCTCGTGGCACGCCGCCATGCCGTGCGGGTCGGTAAGCCGGGTACGGATTCGCAGCGCCTTCTCCTGCCACGCCTGGGCACGATCCCACACCTTGCGCTCCTCGTAGGTGGCGGAGATGCGGGTGTAGATCCCGGCGAGAATCTGCTCGTCGGGCTCCTCGCGCCCCTCCTCCTCCTCCGCCACCTTAAGGTGGATCTGCTCCGCCCGCTCATACTCTCCCTGGCTGAGGAGCCAGTTCGCCTCGTGGCCCCAGAGGAAACGCCACAGGTCCATCGCCTTCGGATTGTCACGGTGCAGCGGCCGGGTGTCGGAATGGGAGAGGAGGTCAAGCCAGTGCTGGCGCAGGCGGGCGGAGTCGTGGACCCGGTGGCTTCGCTGCCAGACGTTGAGGAGGATGAAGAGGAGCGGCCGCGCCTCCTCCCACAGCCCGTTCTCCTCGGCCAGGGTGAGGGCGTAGCGCAGATTCGCCTCCTCGACCCCGCAGAAGGCGAGGATGTGGGGGATGAGCTCCTGATCCGGCAGCCCCTGGGTCCGCAGGGCGTCGGCGGCCGACGACCAATAGCGGGCGGCGTACACCTCCAGGGCACGGAGCTGATCGCCCTGGTGGGCCACCGGCCAGAGGGCAATCAGGGTGTCTTGAGCCGCCGGCTGCGGGTGGAGGACAAAGAATCGATCCGGGTCGGGGCTCACCACCCCGAGCTCACCGGCGTGGCGGATCGCCGCCTCCAGGGTCTCGTCGGAGCGGTCCGGGACCACCTCCGAGGGGAACTCCTCGCCCTGCACGAAGCCCATCAGGCTCCGCTCCCAGAAGGTGCCGCGCAGGACACCGATCATCATCATCGACGCCCGCCGGCTCTCGGGCAGGGTATCGAGGGCGAGGCCGAGGACGGCGCCGACCACCGGACTGGGGAGCGGCGCGTTATTCTCCATGATCGCCGCCAGCCGCGCCTTGATGCCGTCTACCACCTCCGACAGATCGGAGTGGCCAAGGCAGAAGGCGGCCATGCGGGTCGCCAGGGGGTGACCGGCGAGGAGGGCAATGAGGGCGTTGCGATTGGCGGCGTTGCCCTCCTCCAGACCCCGCAACGACTCGAAGTAGGCGCAGTAGGTATCCAGCAGCTCGCCGCGCCCATCGCCCTCGACCCCGGCCACCGCGACACGCCTCACACTCCCGTCGATCAGGGACTCCGCGCTGGTGCGGGCGGTCACCATCAGACGCACGGGCGCGCCCACAAGGTGGCCGAGAAAATCGCGAATCGCCTGCCGCTCCTCCGGCAGGTACGGCGACGCCTCATCCTCCACCACCTCACCGTTGTGAATCGCCACCACCAGCCGCCGATGCACCTCGTCACGCAGCATCGCGCCCAGCTCCGGCAGCCGCTCGACCGCATCGCGCTCGCTCCACGCATTCCCCGCCAGCTCCGGCGGCGCGGTGTTGGTGCGCGCCAGATACCCCTCGACCTGCGCCGCCAGGACCGCCGTCGACGGCGCCCCGTGGAAGGAAAAGTCGATCCGCTCGATCCCCTCCTCGCTGACCTCCACAAGCTCCACCACCGCCCCGACAAGGGCCGACTTCCCGACCCCCGCCTCGCCATGGACCACCACCTGCCGCGCCTCGGCCAGGGCACGCCCAAGGTCGGCCACCTCGCTCTCACGCCCCACAAAGGGCGGCGGCGCAACCCCCTCAAGGATCGGGGCAGGAATGTCATCGTGCGGCGCGGCGTCGCTACTCATAGTGGCTCCATCTCCAAAAAGGGGGGCGCATTGTACACGCCGCCGCCCGACCATGCAGGCGGCCCGGCGGTGGCCATCATCGCCGCCTCCATCTGCCCTCCGACCCCAACCACGAAGACCACGAAGAGGGGTGTCCCCGGCCATGGAACGGGAGGGCCGTGCCGAGTGGAAGCGAGCTCAACGCAAGGGCACGAAGGCGCCAAGAGGGGGCGATGAGGTGGGGCCGGCGATGCACCCGACAACGGACGACGGCGTCGGCTGGCATCCACGGGTATCGCCACCCTCTGCTGGCGACCCGATGCCAGCCGGAGACCCTGTGCTCCCCGGTTGTCCTCGATCGCGTAGCGAGGTTCGGGACGACCCCCTCGCGCTCTTTGCGTCTTCGCGGTGAGCCATCGTGAGCCGTTGACCGACCGCCCCTACCGCCCGTAGGTAGCGGTAAAGCTCGCGGTCTCCAGGGCGTTCGCGTGAAGCATGTAACCGATCAACGCGGCGCTCGACTCGGCTGGGACGTCGATCTTTTCGAGCTTGAGCGCATAGACCGTGAAGACATACCGGTGGGGCTTGTCCCCCTTGGGCGGGCACGCCCCGCCAAAGGCGTGGGTCCCATAGTCCGTCCGACCCTGCACCGCCCCCGGCGGCAGCAGCTTGCCGCTCGCATCGCCGGCCCCGGCGGCAATCTCGGTCACACTCGCGGGGAGGTTGTAGACCACCCAATGCCACCACCCCGACCCCGTCGGCGCATCCGGATCGTACACCGTAACCGCATAGCTCTTCGTTCCCGCCGGCCCCGCCGTCCACCGGAGCGCCGGTGACCGGTTCTTCCCGGAGCACCCAAAACCATCAAAGACCTGCTCCTCGGAAAGAACGTGACTCGACCCAATCGTCGGGCTCGTCAACGTGAAGTTCCCCGCGTGGGCCACAGTCGCGAGAGAGTAAGCAAGAAGAACTAAGAAGATGCGTATATTGAGCATGTTTGTTTTCTCCGATCTCAATCCGCAACGGTCGTGCCGTCCGCCACCCTAGGAGCCTGT
>CAZRGD010000146.1:0-6703 GCA_964599505.1 uncultured Nitrospirota bacterium
CCCCCGCCCCCCCCTGCGCCATCTCACCCAGCCCCTGCGCGAAACCACGCACCCCGGACCGCCACCCGCCCCACCGCCGTCGGTTCACCCCGCGGGACACGGGGCGCTGAGATGCAGGGGAGCCCGTGTCCTCCTTTCGTGCCTTCGTGTTCCCATCGGATTCGGAACCTGAGCTAAGGGGATAGGCGTATCGGATTATTACGAGTGAATCTCGTAGGATCGACCCAGTCGAACCCGACGCCTTGGGCCGCCTCACCGAGGCGGAGATCACTACAGACGAAGTGGAGGGTGGCAGGGGTAGGGCGGGCGAGGCGCAGGGCGGCGGCGAGGTGAATGGCGTCGAAGCCGCGCATCGGAGCGTCCTTCACGATTTTCGAGATGGGCGCCAGGAGCTCGCGGGTGACATTCAGGACGACCATCTCCGTGAGGTCCCTCTCCAGGGCCTTGATGAGACGGTCCCGTTGCCCACCGGTGAGGAGCCCCTCGCGACACCGCCGCGCCATGGCCGCGGCGCCTTCGGCGTAGGCAATCCGGCAGGTAGCGAGCCGCACCCCCTGGGTGAAGAGGCGCTGGACCGCGGGCGTACCCTCCTCGGCGACGTAACGCTTCACCAGGGCGCTGGTATCGAGGTACCAGATCAGCGCCGGTCCTCCAGGACGGCGTCGGAGAGGGTCAGGTCGGGGCGGTGGACGGGACGAACCGTCTGGAAACCGTGGCCCTGGGGGAGCGTGGCCTCACCGCTGCGGGCCAACTCCCCGAGCAAGGCGTCGATGACCTCCACCCCGCCCCCCTCTTCACCGACAGGGCTCAGCTCGGCGACCGGACATCCACGGTCGGTCACCAACAGACGTCCGCCATTGCGCACGATCCGCAGGTAGTGACCCAGACGGTTCTTCAGCTCTCGACTGCCAACCTGCTGCATGACGACAATGGTAGCTACTGTAGCCACATAGGCGCAAGGTACGGAGCGGGGTCAGGTCTTGCCTTGCCACATTTCCGCCGGCAGAATGGGGCCATGGCGCGACCCTTGCGGATCGAGTTTCCCGGAGCGGTCTACCACGTCACGGCGCGCGGGAATGGCCGCATGGCGATTGTTGCGGACGACGGTGACCGGCAGGGCTTCGTCGACCTCTTGGCGTCCATCGTCGAACGGTTTGGGTGGCGGTGCTACGCCTACTGTTTGATGGACAACCACTACCACCTGCTCATCGAGACCCCGGAAGCCAACCTTTCACGGGGGATGCGCCAGCTCAATGGCGTCTATACCCAGCGCTTCAACCGGCGACACGACCACGTGGGGCACCTCTTCCAGGGTCGATTCAAATCGATCCTCGTGGAGCAGCAGGCGTATCTCCTGGAGGTGTGCCGCTATGTGGTGCTCAACCCGGTGCGCGCCGCCATGGTGCCGTCGGCGGACCGCTACCGTTGGAGCAGCTATCGAGCCACCGCCGGTCGATGCAAGAGCCCCCCGTGGCTACAGACGGACTGGCTGCTCGGCCAGTTCGGTCAGTCGCGCCCCGAAGCACGGGCGCGGTACTGCCAGTTCGTGCGTGAAGGGGTGGGAGAGGCGAGCCCGTGGGCGAGCTTGCGGAGACAGATTGTCCTGGGAAGTGCAGCCTTTCTGGAACGGCTCTCCCCCCTCCTCGGGGGGAGAGCCGACCTCAAAGAGGTCCCCCGGGCGCAGCGTCGTGTCGACCGGCCGACGCTCGCCGAGCTCTTTAGCGGGATCGAGACGGCGAGTCGCGCGGAGCGCAACCAATGGATCCGCGATGCCCACCTCCTCCACGGCTACACCCTCAAGACCATCGGCGACCACCTCGGCCTCCACTACACGACGATCAGCCGGGTGGTGAACCGGTAAATGTGGCAAGACAAGACCTGACCCCGGGGGCACCGACTGTCGGAGATGAACAGTAGACTCGAGGTACCCGTGAACACGTCATTACGCGACAGCCTGGGGCAGACCCTGCGACCGATCTTGCAGCGCTACGGCGTCCGCCGCGCGATCCTCTTCGGTTCGATGGCGCGCGGCGATCTGTCGCGCCACAGCGATGTCGATCTGATCCTCGTGCAGGAGACAGAGAAGCGGTTCCTCGATCGGTACGACGGGATCCTGGCGGAGATCACCACCGCACTCGGAGGGCGTGCGGTGGACCTGCTCATCTACACCCCCGCGGAGCTGGCGGCGGTCGCCGACCGCCCCTTCGTGGCGACGGCATTGCAGGAGGGAGAGGTGGTCTATGAGTCGTGAGAAGAGTCGACACCAGGCGAAGCGATGGCTGGTGACTGCGGAGGGTGACCTGGAGACTGCGAAGATCCTGCTACGGGAGGGGATGTACGCCCACGCCTGTTTTCACGCCCAGCAGGCGGGAGAGAAGGCGGTGAAGGCCCTCTGGTACCTGACAGATGGCGACCCCTGGGGCCACTCGGTCCAGAAGCTGGTGGAAGCGTTCCCCGAGCGTGACGATCTCCCCGATGTGGACCACTGGGTGGAACAGGCGGCCATCCTCGACAAGTTCTATATCCCCACCCGCTATCCCAACGGTTTGCCCGATCTCACCCCGGCCGAGGTCTACCGGGAACATGATGGGCTCCAGGGAGTCGAGGTCGCCAGCGCCCTCGTGGCGGCATGCCGCGAGTGGCTGGAAGAGCATTGATCGCACACCGCCTTCGGGGTCAGGTCTTGTCTTGCCACATTTTCCCTGGCCCTAACGGTAGGAGGGGGTTGTACCCCCGACCCCGGCCGAAAGGGCCGGCCGCGCCCACGGCGCGGATCGCGGGTACAACCCGCTCCTACCCTCGCGCTCCCACACCGGCCGCACCCCCTGAGACACAAATCTAACCCTACAGGAAGACTTGAAATATAGATATCAGTCCTTTATATAAGGACACATTTCGTCTATCGTAGCCTTGTCATGGCCCTCCATCCGGTGCTCCTGGAAAAACTCAACACGGCGGTGGCGCCTGTGTTGCCCCCGCCCCTGACCCGACGGGAGGCACGGCTGCCGGCGGTGGCCGGCAAGGTGCATGCGGTCATCGGCATGCGCCGCGCGGGCAAGACCACCTTCCTCCGCCAGTTGCAGCGGGAGCGGCGGCAGGCCACGGCGCCGGAGCGGGCCCTCTTCGTGAGCTTCGACGACGACCGCCTCGCCAACCTGGAGGTCGAACAGCTCAACTTGCTGCTGGAGGAGTACTACCGCCGCTACTCGGAGCTGCGAGGACGCGAGACGGTGCTCTGGCTCCTGGACGAGGTCCAGCTCGTCGCCGGCTGGGAGCAGTTCGTCCGCCGGGTGGTGGACTCCGAGCGGGTCGAGATCGTGGTCTCCGGCTCCTCGGCGCGGATGCTCTCCCGCGAGGTACACACCGCCCTGCGCGGTCGTGGGATGGAGACCGTCATCCACCCCTTCAGCTTCCGCGAGTTTCTGCGCCACCGCGGCGAGGAGCCGGACAAGCCCGTGACCCACCTGACCAGCGCGGAACGCTCCCTGGTGGAGAGGCGGTTCGGCGAATACCTCGTGGAGGGGGGCTTTCCCGAGGCCCAGGGGCTGGCGCCTCCCCTGCGTGTCGAGCTACTCCAGGGCTACGTGGACACGGTGCTCTTCCGCGACGTGGTGGAGCGCTACGCCGTCTCGCAGGTGGCGGCCCTGCGCTGGTTGACGCGCCAGTGCCTGCGGAACCCGGCCGGCGCCTTCAGCGTCCATCGCCTCTATCAGGACCTGAAGGCCCAGGGCCACGGGGTGGCGAAGGATGCGGTGCATGCGCTGCTCGGCCACCTGCTGGACGCCTTTCTGATCGCCACCGTGCCCCTGGCCAGCGAGTCCGAGCGGCGCCGCAACTCCAATCCACGCAAGGTCTATCCCGTGGACCCGGGCCTCATCGGCGCCTTCGACGTCGGCGGTCGGAGGAACCTGGGCCAGGCCCTGGAGACGGTGGTGTTCAACGAGCTGACCCGGCGCAAGGCCGAGGTGGGCTACGTGAAGAGCCCGGAGGGGTTCGAGGTGGACTTTCACGCCCACGACCTCGCCGGCGGCGAGGAGCTGATCCAGGTGTGCGCGGACCCGTCGGGGGCCGACACCAGGAGACGCGAGCTGCGTGGTCTCACCCAGGCCGCAGGCGACTACCCACGGGCGACCCGGCGGCTGCTGGTGCTCACCCACGATCAGGTCGCTCCCGTCTCCCCCCCCGGCGTGCAGGTCCAGCCGGTCTACGAGTGGCTCCTCTCCGAGCCCCCACAGTGATGGGTGAAGGAACAACACCCTCCGGGCTCACTCGCCCCCGGCGTCGCCCGCGCCGGGCCGCAACCGGCGCACGTCGAGCCAGCCGTCGACCAGACCGGCCACCGCGATGAGCGGGTAGAGCTGGATGTTGACCAGGAGCAGGGCGTAGAGGAGGCCGCGCAACAGCACCGGCACCCGGCCGCGGTGCAGGAGGTGGGAGAGGAGGCCGAACCCCTGGAGGGTAAAGAGGAAGAGGAGGAGAAAGAGGAGGTTGGCCCCGACGATCTGCACCGGCGCGATGGGGACGCGCAGCCCCACGATCCCCGCCACCACCCCCCAGCCGAGGCGATCGGGCAGCCGCCAGCGGCGCGGAAAGGGTGGCCCGGGTCGGCGCTGGCCGGTGGCCACCAGCAGAGGCCGCAGGAGCTGGAGGTTGACGATATTGACCACCGCCAGGTTGATGAAGAGGAGGACGGGATAGGTACGAGCCACGACTTGGCGCACCGCAGCGAGGAGCTGCTCGACGCTCGCTGCGCCGCCCCCCTCCGCCGCGAGCCGCGTCGCCACCACCGCCAGGACCGTGTCGACCCCGTGGAGGAGCTGCTCGGTAGGCGACGGCCCACCCGCGAGCCACACCACCACGGCGACGATCCCGAGGCCGGCGAGCTGGATGGAGCTCGCCCACCAGATGGCACGCGGCAGGGAGCACCACCCCCAGCCGTACGCCACCAGGACCGCCACCGACAGGGCGAGCAGGAGGAGCTCCACCAGCGGCCCCATCTGCCCCCGACCCACCGCCAGCGCCGCGATCAGAAAGGCGGCAAAGAGGACCCCCCCGGCCCGCACCCCGTAGCGGAGGACCACCGCGGTGGCCAGCAGGGGCAGGACCAGGGTAAGGAGGTTGCCGCCGCCGGCGAGCAGCGAGGTGGCGTAAGCCACCACCGCCATCCCCACCAGCAAGAAGCCGGAGGGGGGTGGGCGCCGACCCTCAGAGGGAGGGGCCATCACCCGGAACGCTAGGAGTCTGTCGGACGGGTACGAACATCACCTGGGAGTCTGTCGGACTTTGGCGATCGTCGCGAGGGGAAGCGGGCTCGAGTCCGGATTGCGACCCGTTTGAGGAGCATATCGGGACTATGCGACGAAGAACGGGGCGCGATCCGGGCCGAGATCCGCTTCCCCGCAGTAGATCGGGCCGAAGCCCGACAGGCTCCTAGATGCAACCCGACCCGCTCCTAATCTCCGCTACTCATCTGCGAAGGGGAGGAGCGCGATGTTGCGAGCCCGCTGGATGGCCGTGTCCACCATCCGATGGTGGCGGGCGCAGCTCCCGGAGACCCGGCGAGAGATCATCTTGCCGCGCTCGGTGACGTAGGCGCGCAGGGTCTTCACGTCCTTGTAGTCGACGGCGGAGACCTTCGCCTCACAGAGACGACAGTTCTTGCTACGCATGGTGCGATTGTCCATGGGGGTCTCCTACCTCTCGTCCACGCGGAGGGTCTGGAACTTGATGATCGACTCGTTGTACCGGTAGTGGCGGTCGAGCTCGCTGAGGGTCGGGTTCTCGCCCCGGAACTGGAGGAGGAAGTAGTGACCCTTGGAGTGGTGCTTCACCTCGTAGGCGAGCTGCTTCACCCCCCAGTCCTCCTCCTTCGCCACCTCGCCGCCATTGGAGGTCACCACCCCCTTGACACCGGCGGCCGTCGCCTCCGCCTCGTCCTCGGTGAGGGCGGAGAGGCCAATAAAGATCGTCTCGTACAACCGCATGATTTTGCTCCCTTCGGACGTGAGGCCCCGGCCGACGGCCGGAGCAAGGAGAACATCGGGCCGCGGAGGATAGAGGCGGGGCGCACACGGCGCAAGTGCGGCCGAGTCTCCCATCATCGTCGGTTCCAAATCGGGATCGCTATCGCTATCGGGGTCGAAATCGAACACCGACCGCCGGTCCACGGTACGGATCGCCGCGAGACGCGGCTCCTACCGCAGATTGGGGGGGGGGTGCGGCGCAGGCGTCCGGTTTCGACGTGGGAGTTGCCCCGGCTCGCGATGCAATTTCGATCCCGATAGCGACCCCGATTTGGAACCGACGATGATGACGGAGCCTCGAAGATGGGGCAGGCGGGCAGGATGGTGTATAGGATGGGGCCTTTGTAGTCTTAATTCTCCACCCCATGCACCACCGTCGAACCTCCTCCCCCTCCCTGTGGCGCCGCCTCCTCTGGATGGTGGTGGCGCTGCTGTTGGCGGGGAACCAGTCGGCCTTCCGGGTGGGGGTGAGGGCTGCCCGTGCGGCCCAAACCGTGGCGTGCTGCCACTGCCCGCCGGGCCATTGCCACTGCGGCCACATGCACAAATCGGCGGCCCACCGCTGCACCCGCACGGGCAAAAGCTGCCTCTGCACCGCCACCCCGGTGCGCCACGAGCAGGCCGGGCTGGTCCACGCTGACTGGCCACCGACCCTCCTGGCGGTGGTGGCGCCGCCGGTC
>CAZRGD010000147.1:0-6700 GCA_964599505.1 uncultured Nitrospirota bacterium
CCACACCTCCAGGTCGTAGGTCTTGGTGGCGGAGAAGCCGAGGTCGCCGGTGCACAGCTCGATCACCCGGTAGGGGAGCTCCAGCCGCTGGAGGACCTCCTCGGCGTGGCCGGTGAGCTCCTCCAGGGCGGCGTACGAGTTTTCCGGCTCCTCGAAGCGGACCATCTCCACCTTGTCGAACTGGTGCTGGCGGATGAGCCCTCGGGTGTCCTTGCCGTGGGAGCCCGCCTCGCGCCGGAAGCAGGGGGTGTAGGCGCAGTAGCGGCGCGGCAGGGAGCCTTCGTCGAGGATCTCGTCGCGGTGCAGGTTGGTGACCGGCACCTCGGCGGTGGGGATCAGGTAGAGGTCGTCGTCGCGGCAGGCGAAGAGGTCCTCCTCGAACTTCGGGAGCTGGCCGGTGGCGGTCATCGACGCACCGTTCACCAGGAAGGGAGGCAGCACCTCGGTGTAGCCGTGCTCGCCGGTGTGCAGGTCGAGCATGAAGGCGGTGAGCGCCCGCTCCAGCCGCGCCCCGGCCCCCCAGAGGACCGCGAAGCGGGCACCGGAGAGCTTCGCGGCGCGCTCGAAATCGAGGATCCCGAGGTGCTCGCCCAGCTCCCAGTGGGGGAGCGGCTCGAAGTCGAAGGCGGGGGGCGTCCCCCAGCGGCGCAGCTCGGGGTTGGCGGACTCGTCGCGGCCCACCGGGCAGTCGGGGTGGGGGAGGTTGGGGACGGTGAGCCAGAGCGCATGGAGGGCGTCGACGGTCTCCGCCACCTCGCGGTCGAGCGCCGCGATCTCCTCGCCGAGGCTGCGTACCGCGGCCTGCGCTTCGGCCGCGTCGCCGCCGGTCCGCTTCACCTCACCGATCTGCTTCGAGGCGGCGTTGCGCGCCGCCTTTTTTGCCTCCACCTGGGTGAGGAGCGCGCGCCTCTGTTGCTCCAATTCCTGGAGGCGGGCCACGTCCACCGTGGCGCCGCGGTCGGCGAGGGCCTGGGTGAGCCGCTCGGACTCCTCGCGCAGGATCTTCAGGTCGAGCATCACCGTCTCCCGTCTCCCGTGGCTCGGATGCCGACGGGAGCACGATTCTCCGGGAGGCGGCGCCGCGCTACAAGCGGTCACCCTCCGTCATCGTCGGGTGGGGGCCTCGAGCAGAGACGCGGAGGCGCAGAGGAGATGTGTGCAATGACTGCATATCGTGCTAGCCCTGTGTTGATGGGGCTCAGATTTCTACCCATCGAAAGCTGAAAGCCCTCCACCGCCGACCCCTCGCATGATCGCCCAGGCTCCCCATTCCCCCACCCTCCATGTCTAGCCCCGCCGCCCCTACCTACCTCGCCGCCGACTCGGTGGCCGACCGGCCGCCGGACCTGGCGATCGTGCGGCGGCTTGGCGCCTACCTCGGGCGGCGGCGGGGGCTGCTGGTGGCGTGTCTCGCCCTCGTGCTGCTCTCCTCGGCGGCGGTGACCGCCGGGCCGTGGCTCCTGGGGCGGGCGGTGGACCGGGGGCTGGTGGCGGGCGATCGCCATGCCCTCCTGGTCCTGGCGCTCCTCATGCTCGCGGTGCAGGGGGTGCGCACGGTCACCAGCGTTGCCGAGGGGCTCCTCTTCGCGATCCTTGGCCAGGGGGTCCTCCACGACCTGAGGCAGGACCTCTTTGCCCGCGTCCAGTCGCTCCCCACGCCGTTTTTTGATCGCCACCCGGTGGGCCGCCTGGTCACCCGGCTGACCAACGACATCGCCGCGCTGGGTGAGCTCTTCGCCCCGTCGGTGGTGAGCGTGGCGGTGAACATGGTGGTGATCGTCTCGGTCTCCACCGCCCTCTTCCTCCTCGACCCGCTGCTCGCCGCCACCGCCTTCCTCCTCTTCCCGGTCCTGGTGGCGGTGACCCTCTACTTCGGCAGCCGCATTCGATCGGTCTTTCGCGATGTGAAGGGGCGGCTGGCGCGGATCAACGCGGGGCTCGGGGAGCTGATCCCGGGGATGCGGGTGGTGCAGCTCTTTGGTCGCGAGGAGGGGGAGGGCGACCGTTTTACCGAGCTCAACGAGGCGTACCGCGATGCCCAGCTCCGGGGGGTGCGGTACAACGCCCTCCTCCACCCCCTGGTGCAGATCTGCGCCGGCGGCACGGTGGCGGCGCTGCTTCTCCTCGGCGGCTGGCGGGTCCACTCGGGGGTGATCACCGTCGGCACCCTGGTCGCCTTCCTCACCTACACCCAGCACCTCTTCCAGCCGGTGCGCGGGGTGATCGAGAAGTACAACCTCTTCCAGACCGCGATGGCGTCGGCGGAGCGGATCTTTCTCTTGTTGGACGAGGAGCCGGAGGCGGGGTGGGGCAAGGGTCCTGCCGGCGGTGGTCCCAACGGCGAGGAGGCGGAGCTGCCGGAGCGCCTGCGCGGGGCGATCCGCTTTTCCAACGTCCACCTCACCTACGAGGGCGGCGTCGCGGCTCTACGCGGTCTAGACTTTGCGGTGGCGCCGGGGGAGGTGGTCGCCCTGGTGGGGCCGACCGGGGCGGGCAAGTCGACGGTGGCCAGCCTGCTCCTGCGCCTCTTCGAGCCGACGAGCGGCACCATCGAGGTGGACGGCAGGCCGCTCACCGACTACCCCAAGGGGTTCCTGCGGCGGCGGGTCGGCCTGATCGGCCAGGAGGTCTTTCTCTTTGACGCTACCCTGCGCGAGAACCTCTGCCTCTTTCGCGACGTGGAGGAGGCGCGGCTGACGGAGGCGATCCGTCGCGTCGGCCTGGAGGAGGTGGTGGCCAGGCTGCCCGAGGGGTTGGAGGCGCGGGTGGGGGAGCGCGGCGGCCGCCTGTCGCTCGGCGAGCGGCAGCTCATCGCCTTTGCTCGCTTTCTCCTCTACGACCCGGACATCCTGGTCCTCGACGAGGCCACCGCCTCCATCGACCGGACCACCGAGCGCACGATCCAGCACGCCCTGGAGGTGGCCGCCCAGGGGCGCACCACGGTGATCATCGCCCACCGCCTGGAGACCGTGCGCCATGCGGACCGGGTGGTGGTTCTGGAGGCGGGCAAGAAGGTCGAGGAGGGGAAGCCGGAGACGGTGGCGCCATGCGAGCCATCTTTCCGCCACGCCCACGGCCGTTCCGTCCAGGGGTAGGAGCGGGCCATGCCCGCGACACAGCCCCAGAGGGGCTGCCGCACCCACGGCGCGGAGCAGGGCATGGTCCGAACGGGACGGGCGTGTCGGCCGTCGCCGGGACGAGGGCACGGGGGCCATCGGGGGCATGGCCCCCTCCTACCAGCCCCCCTTCGGGACGCGCGCCGCGCGCCCCGGCCTTACGACTCGGGTGACGCCGTCCTCTCCGGTGTTGTTGCCGCTACCGGCTCGCCGTTTACCAGCTTCCACAGCCGGTCGCGCTGCGCCTCGGTGAGGAGCTTCTGCCCCTCCTCGGCGCTGGCCACCACGCTCGCCCGGAGCTCCGCTTTCAGGTTGCGCATCTGCGAGAGGATCGTCTCCACCTGCGCCTCGCTCGCGTTGCCGCTGGTAATCGTCTCCTGGAGCCGCTGGCGTGCTTCATCGAGACGGTCGCGGAGTGCCTCCTCCTGCGTCCGCTGGGTTTGGTACCGCTCCCTGAGCTGCGCCACCTGCGCCTCACTGAGGCCGAGCCGTTTGGCATTGAGCAGCGCGGTGAAATAATAGTCGCCCTGGATGCCGACCACGCCTGCACCGCCCCAGTCGGAACAGCCTCCGATGGGACACCCACCCGGGCCGCAGGCGGTAGCCGGGGCAGCGGCGAAGGCAAGGCACAGAACAGCGACGACGAAGATGGTGTGGGACATGGCCTCCTCCAGGCGAGGTAGCGCTCAAAGCAGCGGATCAAACACGAGGCATGTAGGAGTAGAGACTATGAGCACGGTAGAGATTTATACAACTCGCATCTGTCCCTTTTGCCGCCGGGCGAAGGCGCTCCTGGAGAAGAAGGGGGCCGCCTACGAGGAGATCGACGTCTCCGACGACGACGCCCTGCGCGCCCGCATGGTCGAGATGGCCGGTGGCCGCCGGACCGTGCCGCAGATCTTTATCGACGGCAGGCCGATCGGAGGCTCGGACGACCTCTACGCTTTGGAGGCGGAGGGTCACCTCGACGCCCTGTTGGGAGGGTAGAGGGAAGGGGGGGAGGGCCTCCCATAATCGTTGGCTGGAAATCTCGCGTAGAGGCGCGGAGACGCAGAGGGGGGAGAGAGCGGCCGGTACTCGGCGCCATCGGTGGTGCGGGGTGCCCGTCGGTCTTTCCCATCACCGCTGACGACGCCAAGCTTCGCGGGTCGTCTTTTCCCTCCGCGCCTCCGCCTCTTGGCGCGCGGTTCAACCGACGATGGTGGTGCTTCATTCCCCCTCGCCCCGGAAGGGTCGGATGGGGATAATCCTCCCTTTCCGGCTCCTCCCTCACCCTCCTCCCACGGACCCATGGCCGATCCCCCCATCACCCCGGAGCTCATCGCCGAGCACGGCATCTCCCCCGAGGAGTACGACCGCGTCCTCGCCATCCTCGGGCGCGAGCCGACCTTTCCCGAGCTTGGGGTCTTCTCGGTGATGTGGTCGGAGCACTGCTCCTACAAGTCGTCGCGCCTGCACCTGGCGAAGTTCCCCACCGAGGCCGACTGGGTGATTCAGGGGCCGGGGGAGAACGCCGGGATCATCGACATCGGCGGCGGCCTGGCGTGCTGCTTCAAGATGGAGTCGCACAACCACCCGTCGTTCATCGAGCCGTACCAGGGGGCGGCGACCGGCCTGGGCGGCATCCTGCGCGACGTCTTCACCATGGGGGCGCGTCCGGTGGCGTCGCTCGACTCGCTCCGCTTCGGGCCGCTCACCGACCCGCTGCATCAGCACCTGGTGCGCGGGGTGGTGGCGGGGATCGCCGGCTACGGCAACTGCATGGGGATCCCCACGGTGGGGGGCGAGCTGACCTCGGCCCCGGCGTATCAGGGCAACATTCTGGTAAACGTGATGACCGCCGGGATCGTGCGCCACGACCGCATCTTCAAGGGCGAGGCGTCCGGGGTTGGCAATCCGGTGATGTACGTCGGCGCGAAGACCGGCCGCGACGGGATCCACGGCGCCACCATGGCGTCGGAGGAGTTCTCCGACGACGCAAGCCAGAAGCGGCCCACCGTGCAGGTGGGCGACCCCTTCACCGAGAAGCGTCTTTTGGAGGCATGTCTGGAGCTGATGCGCCACGACTGGATCGTCGGCATTCAGGACATGGGGGCGGCCGGGCTCACCTCGTCGAGCTGCGAGATGGCGAGCCGCTCGGGGACCGGCGTCGACCTCGACCTCGATCGGGTGCCGCAGCGCGAGACCGGGATGACGCCGTACGAGATGCTGCTGTCGGAGTCGCAGGAGCGGATGCTCCTGGTGGCGCGCGAGGGGTACGAGGCGCGGGTGAAGGAGCTCTTCGACCGCTGGGACCTGGAGGCGGTGGTGGTCGGACGGGTGACCGACGACGGCATGGTCCGTTGCCGCCACCACGGGGAGGTGGTGGTGGAGATCCCCGCGGACAACATCGCCGAGGAGGCGCCGAAGTACGACCGCCCCCACGACGATCCGGTGGTGGACCGCTCCCTCGACCTCGACGTCCTGCCCCTGCCGGCGGACTACGGCGAGGCGCTCCTCACCCTGTTGCGCGCGCCGAATATCGCCCACAAGGGGTGGGTGTGGGGCCAGTACGACCACATGGTGCGCACCGACTCGGCGGTCCTGCCCGGCTCGGACGCGGCGGTGGTGCGGGTGAAGGAGACCGGCGTCGGCCTGGTCCTGGCGTGCGACTGCAACCCGCGCTGGTGCCGGCTGAACCCCTACCTCGGGGCGCAGCACGCGGTGGCGGAGGCGGGGCGCAACGTCGCGTGCGGCGGCGGGAGGCCCCTGGCGATCACCGACTGTCTCGACTTCGGCTCACCGGAGAACCCGCTGGTGATGGGGCAGTTCGTCGCCGCGGTGGAGGGGATGGCGGAGGCGTGCCGGCAACTGGAGACCCCGGTGGTCTCGGGCAACGTCTCCTTCTACAACGAGACCCACGGCCACCCGGTCGACCCGACCCCCGAGGTGGGGATGGTGGGAGTGATCGAGCGGGTGGAGGACCGCCTCCTCCAGGGGTTCAGCGCCGCCGGCGATACGATCTACCTCCTCGGCGAGACCCAAGAGGAGCTTGGCGGCAGCGAGTACCTGGCGGTGGTCCACAACCTGGAGCAGGGGCCGATCCCCGCCCTCGACCTGGCGGCGGAGAAGGCGCTCTACGTTCTCCTCGTGGAGGCGGCCAAGCAGCATCTCCTCGCCGCCGCCCACGACTGCGCCGACGGCGGCCTGGCGGTGGCCCTGGCCGAGTGCGTCCTCACCGCCCAGACCGAGGGGCTCGGCTGTGAGGTGCGCGTCGGCGGTGGCCTGCGGCCCGATGCCGCCCTCTTCGGCGAGTCGGCGAGTCGGGTGGTGGTGAGCGTCGCGCCGGACAAACAGGCAGCGTGGGAGCAGCTCGCCGCCGCCTCCGGTGTCGCCTGCAATCGCCTTGGCGAGGTGACCGACACCGGTCGCTTGGTGGTCCGCTCGCCTGGCGCTGACCTCGACCTTGCCGTCACAATCCTCGGCGAAGCGTGGTTCGGGGCGCTGCCGGCGCTGCTGGAGCGGTAGGGGCTGAGGCGAGGTTGTATGCGTGTTTCGGAATTTCGATGGCAAACGGTGTCGTGTACGCGCTGTGTGTGTGCAGG
>CAZRGD010000148.1:0-6603 GCA_964599505.1 uncultured Nitrospirota bacterium
GGGCCTCTGCCCGCCCTACGGGCGGTGTCATCTCGGCATGCATTGCTATTTCCGCGGATCCTCTCTGTGGTGAAACCCCGTCTTCAGGGCCGATCCGCGCCCCTTCTCACCGCGAGACACCCCACCACCCCTCGGCGCCTCTGCGCGAGCCCCGTCTCCCGGTGGGCCACCGGAGAGACCCAACCCCTGGTCCACCCCTTCGTGGACTTCGTGGTTTTGTGCCCTTCGTGGTTTTGGCCTACGCCCTGCCCCTACCGCCCGAGCCGCTCCAGCAACGCATCAAGCTCTTCGGTGGTGTGGTAGTGGAGCTCGATGTGGCCCTTTGCGGCGGTGCCGCGGATCCGCACCCGGGTCCCCACGTGGCCCGCGAGGTGCTCCTCCAGGTGGCGCCGCTGGGCGGTGAACCCATTGTCGGAGATCGGTTTCGTGATGGGATTTTCGCGCGCCGTGCGGCGCTCCCGCCGGACCCGCTCCTCGGTCTGACGGACGGAGAGCTGCTTGGCCTCCACCTCGGCGCCGATCCTCCGCATCTGCGCCGAGGTGGCGAGGCCGAGGAGTGCCCGAGCGTGGCCCGCGGAGAGCGCCTGGTCACGGACCTGCTGCTGTACCTGACGCGGCAACGCCAGCAGCCGCATGAGGTTGGCCACCGCCGAGCGGCTCTGCCCGACCCGCGCGGCGAGCTCCTCCTGGGTCCAGCCGCGCTCCCCCTGAAGCTGCTCGTACGCCTGCGCCACCTCGATGGCGTTCAGGTCCTCGCGCTGCAGGTTCTCCACCAGGGCGAGCTCCAGGCTCTCCCCGTCCTCCGCCTCCCGCACCAGGACCGGCACCTCCTTCAGCCCGGCCCGCTGCGCCGCCCGCCACCGCCGCTCCCCGGCGATGATCTCCAGACCACCCGCCGTCCGCCGCGCCACCAGGGGCAGGAGCACCCCGTGGTTCCGAATCGAGGCGGAGAGCGACTCCAACGGCTGGTCGGCAAAGGCCTTTCTCGGCTGCCTCGGGTTCGGAAAGAGGTCGTCGATGGAGACCGTCCGCACCCCGTCGCGTCCCCCCACCGCCGGGGCCGCCTCCGGAATCAGGGAGCCGAGACCGCGCCCGAGGGCCTGGCGGCTCACGACGCCACCCCGTCGACCGGAACGGACCGTCTCTGCAGGAGCTCCACCGCCAGGTCCATGTACGCCTGCGCCCCCTTCGAGCGGATGTCGTACTGGAGGATCGGCTTGCCGTACGACGGCGCCTCGGAGATCCGCACGTTGCGCGGCACCTGGGTCGCAAAGACGACCTCTGGATAATGGTCACGCACATCCGCGACCACCTGGTTGGAGAGATTGTTGCGACCATCAAACATCGTCATCAGGATCCCCTCCACGACCAGCCCCGGATTGAGGCTGCGGCGGATCAGCTCCACTGTGTTGGTGATCAAGGTGAGCCCCTCCAGGGCGTAGTACTCGCACTGGAGGGGGATGAGGACCGAGTCGGCGGCGGCGAGGGCGTTCACCGTCAGGAGCCCGAGCGACGGCGGGCAGTCGATGAGGATGAAATCGTAATCGTCGCGCAGCGCCGCCAGCCCCCGGAGGAGGATCATCTCCCGTCCATCCCGCCCCACCAGCTCCACCTCCGCGCCGCTCAGGCCGATGTCGGCCGGGATCAGATCGAGGTGCGGAAATCCCGTCTTCACCACGACATCAACAACCGCTGACTCCCCCAGCAGGAGGTCGTAGAGGGTCGGCCTGGGCTCGTCGCGCCGCTCTCCGAGACCCCCGGTGGTGTTTCCCTGCGGGTCACTGTCGACCACCAGAACCCGTCGCTCTGCCGCTGCCAGGGCGGCGGCGAGGTTGATGGTGGTGGTGGTCTTTCCCACCCCCCCCTTCTGGTTCGCGATCGCGATACAGCGGCCCATGGCGGCGGAGCATACCCCCGCCCTATCCCTCACACCAGGGCCCCTGTTTCACGTGAAACACGCCGCGCTACGCGCACCGTACACGGAAACCACTACGGCAACCAATTACAAACAGGAAAAAAGACAAATACCTGCCGTGTGCCATCGACCAGCTCACGCGCGGATCGCGCCGCCGAACCGTTAAGGTAGTACCGCCTGTGAAGGACGGCCTTCAGTGCCCAGCGAAGCCCCCCTTGGCCTTCCTCGGTGACACTCACCTCCCGGCCCTTCCCCCTCAGCGGCGCGCACCGGTGCGCCGCTTGTTTCACGTGAAACAGGGCCGGTAGAGGGTGGCCGAGCCGACGGCGACGGACTGCCACCCGTCCACCTCGGCGGGCGCACCCCAGAGGGCGACCGCCCCGCCGGCGGCGAGGAGGCCCGTGCACCACGGAAGGAGGGTGGCGGCGACGGCCACCGCCCGGCTCACCACCAGCTCGACCCGCGCCGCCTCCCCCAGGGTGATGGACTCGGCGCGCCCCTCCACCACCTCGGTATGCCGCAGGCCGACGGTACGGACGAGATGGCGGAGGAAGGCGGCGCGCCGCTGACGCGGCTCGATGAGGAGACAGCGGCGACGCGGCGCCACCAGTTGCAGGACAGCCCCCGGGATGCCGTTGCCGCTCCCGAGGTCCGCGAATGAGGCGACGCCGCTGTAGGCGGGCGAGGCGGCGAAGGGGAGGGTGGGGGCAACGAGCCGTTCGACGATCTCGACGCCGTCGAGGGCGGTGAGGTTGAGACGTCGGGACCAACGCACCAGCTCCGCCACGTAGGCGCCGAGGTTCGCCGCCGCCTCTGCCTCCAGTCGTGCCTCGACCGCGACCGCGGCAAGCCGCTCCTGCCACGCATCAGCCACCCGCGGCCCCCTTGAGGTGAACTGCGAGGAGCGACACCGCCACCGGCGTCACCCCGGAGATCCTCCCCGCCTGGCCGAGGGTGATGGGGCGGCGGGCACAGAGCTTCTCACGCACCTCGGTCGCCAGCCCCTGGACCGACTGGTAGTCGAAGCCGTCCGGGATCGTTACCCCCTCCAGGCGGTGCAGGCGGGCCACCTGGCGCGCCTGGCGCTCGATATAACCCTGGTACTTGATGTCGATCTCGGCGCCGCGGGTGTTGGCCGGCTCCAGATCGGGACGGCCCGGATCCGCCGGCGCGAGATCGGCATAGGTCACCGCCGGCCGCTGGAGGAGGTCGGCGAGGCTCGCCCCCGGCCGCGCCTCCACCCCGGCGGTGGCCAGCGCCTGCCGCCCCTCGGCGGTGGGCCGGACCGACCGCAGGCGCGCCACCTCCGCCGACCGCGCCCCCTGCCGCTCCAGAAAGGCCGCGTGGTCCACCTCCGGCACGAGACCGAGCTCATGGCCGAGGGGGGTGAGGCGGGCGTCGGCATTGTCGAAGCGGAGCAATAGGCGAAACTCGGCGCGCGAGGTAAACATCCGGTACGGCTCGTCAATGCCCCGGGTCACCAGGTCGTCGATGAGGACGCCGATGTACGCCTGATCGCGACCCAGGACCACCGGCGGCGCGCCGCGGACCCGGCGCACCGCGTTGATTCCCGCCATGATTCCCTGGGCCGCCGCCTCCTCGTAGCCTGAGGTGCCGTTGATCTGACCGGCGAGAAAGAGGCCCGCCACCCGTCGCACCTCCAGACCGTGGGAGAGCTCGGTCGGCGCCACCGCGTCGTACTCCACCGCATAGCCGGGGCGCATAATTTCCGCTCCCTCCAAACCCCGGATGGTCCGCACCATCTCCATCTGGACGTCCACCGGAAGCGAGGTGGAAAGGCCGTTGACGTAGACCTCGCAAGTATCTACCCCCTCGGGTTCCAAGAAGAGCTGGTGGCTGGTGCGGTCGGGAAAACGAAAGACCTTATCCTCGATTGATGGGCAGTAGCGCGGCCCGACCCCCTGGATTTGACCGTTAAACAGCGGTGAGCGGCGGATGTTCGCGTCGATCACCGCGTGGGTGGCGCGGTTCGTGTGAGTGATGTGGCAGGGGATCTGCTCCCGCTCGATCGCCGCCGTCCCAAACGAGAAGGGGGTCGGCCGTGGGTCGCCCGGCTGGATCTCCGTCCGCCCCCACGCCACGGTGCGCCCGTCCACCCGCGGGCAGGTGCCGGTCTTCAGCCGCACCAGGGGGAGACCGAGGCCAGCCAGAGATGCCGCCAGCTCGCTCACCGCCGCCTCCCCCACCCGCCCGCCGGGCCGGCGCACCTCGCCGGTGTGCAGCACCCCGTTGAGAAAGGTGCCGGTGGTGACCACCACCGCCGCAGCGCGGTACTCCCAACCGAGCTCGGTGGTGATCCCGACCACCCGCCCCCCCTCCGCACGGATCGACACCACCCGCTCCTGCTTCACGTCGAGCCCCGCCTGTGCCTCCAGGACCGCCTTCATCTGCTGCTTGTAGGCGTACTTGTCCGCCTGGGCACGGACCGCCTGGACCGCCGGACCCTTGGAGGTGTTGAGCATCCGAAACTGAATCCCGGTGGCGTCGGTCACCCGCCCCATCTCCCCGCCGAGGGCGTCGATCTCACGCACCAGGTGGCCCTTGGCGATGCCGCCGATCGACGGGTTGCACGGCATCAGGGCGATGGTGTCGAGCGACAGGGTGAAGCAGGCGGTCCGCGCCCCCAACCGCGCCGCCGCCAGGGCCGCCTCGCACCCGGCGTGGCCCGCCCCGACGACGATCACCTCGTAGCTCGTCGGATGGATCATGGCGCGGCAGGATGGACCGACCGGCGCGAATGTTCCACGTGAAACACGGCCGGCCGCGCTGCGCGCGCCCCGGGGTGGTGGGTGGCCCTTGTCCCCGTGTGCGGTACGCTAGGAGCCTGTCGGACTTTGGCCCGATCTACTGCGGGAAAGCGGATCTCGGCCCGGATCGCGCCCCATTCTTCGTTGCATAGGCCCACTATGCGCCTCGAACGGGTCACAATCCGGACTCGAGCCCGCTTTTCCTCGTCACGATCGCCAAAGTCCGACAGACTCCTAGCGGCGCAGCCACCGCGGTGGCGCGCCTTCCCACTCTTACCCGGAGACGAGCCCATGGTCCTTTTGGAATTCTCTATGACGCCCCTGGGCACGGGGGAGTCGGTCTCCGAGTACGTCGCCCGCTCCCTGGAGATCATCGACGCGAGCGGCCTCGACTACCGCCTCACCCCCATGGGGACGATCTTGGAGGGGGAGTGGGAGAAGGTGATGGCGGTGGTGACCCGCTGCTACGAACGGATGCACCGGGATTGTCCGCGGATCACCTGCTCCATCAAGATCGACGCCCGCGAAGGGGCCACCGGCCGCATGGAGGGAAAGATCGACAGCGTCGAGCGCCGCCTCGGCCGCACCCTGCGCACATAGAGGCCCCACCGGTGGCTCACCGCAGCCAGCCGATCTCCCGGGCGGTCGCCTCGCCGATCACGACGTAGTCGAGCGACGGCGGGATCTTGGCCTGCCCCGCGCGCAATGGGATGCGGCCGCCCATCACCTCCGCCAGGACCTGCGGGTAGCGCGGCTGTCGCCCCGGGTCGGCAAAGCCGTCGGGGAAGCGCGGCAGGTTGGTGGCCGGGTCGTACTTGTCCGTGGCGCCCAGGGTGTGGAGGAGCTCGTGGGCGATGATGACGTTGTTCGTCGGCGCCATCCGCCGACTGGCAAAGCAATGGACGACCCCGATCCGCCCCTTCTCCAGCCCCAGGGAGCTGTCGAGGACGACGCGGCCGCGCAGCTCGTGGTAGATCAAGAAGATGCGGATGTCCGCGGGTGGATCGCGGAAGGTGTCCACCCGGTGCGCCCACCAGCGTAGCCGCAGGCTCCACGCCGCGGTGGCGGCCACCCCTGCGGGCGGCGCCGGGGGCGCCGGGGGCAGCTCCGCCACCGCGGGTGCCAGGCGCACCTCCACGGGCGGCAGGGCCGCCACCCCGTAGTCCACCGCCTCCTCCTGGAAGAAGGCGGTAATCCGGTCGAAGACCCCCTGCCGCAACGAGGCCACGTAGTCGCCGGTCACGGCCGTGTGGTCGCCGACGATGGGGTAGAGGGTGACCCACACGGGCCGATCCCAGCCGGCGAGGCGGTGGTGGTCGAGCCACGCGGAGCCCGCCACCAGGAAAAGGACAAAGGCGAGGAGGCCGATGCGCACCCGCCGGAACCAGCCGCCCTCCGAGATCGGCTCGCCATGCCCTCTCTTCCCCTTTCTCGTTACTTGCCAATACAAAAGCGGCTGAAGATCGCCTCCAGGACCGCCTCCGGCGCCCGCTCCCCGATGAGCTCGCCGAGCGCCTGCTGCGCCTCGCGCAGCTCGAAGGCGACCAGCTCCGGGCTCAGCCCCTGGGTGAGCCCTTGCCGGGCCGCCCCGAGGCCGCGTGCCACTGCCTCCAGCCCCAGGCGGTGGCGCGGCAGGCAGGCGACCGACTCGCCGGCGGTGGCCGCCCGCGCCTGGGAGACGATCCAGTCCCGTACCGACGCCACCCCGGCGCCGGTGCGCGCCGCGCAGGCCACCGCCCCGCCCACCTCGCGCGGGGGCGGTGGGACGCCGCGGTCCACCCTGGTCCATACCACGAGGGTCGGACGCTCTGGGGGCCGTTGCGGCATGGGGGCACCCGTCGCATCCACCACATGCCGCGCGACTGCCGCACACCCTGCCCCGCCACGCCTGCGCGCGACCGCCCCGCCCGCCCCGCCGCA
>CAZRGD010000149.1:0-6571 GCA_964599505.1 uncultured Nitrospirota bacterium
CCCCCCCCCGCGTCGCCCCCCTCCCCGTGCGTCAGCGATCTCCGCCCCTCCAGCCCGCGGCGCACCGCCTCCTCGCCCTCGTCGTTCAGGTCGGGCCACCGCTCCCGCTCGAAGGGGAGCTCCCCGGCCGGCCGGCTGCGCCGCAGCAGCTCCGCGATCCCCGGGTAGCCCCCGGGGGACTCGGCAAACCGCTCCCACACCTCTCCCCACCGCCCCTCGCCCCGCCCGAGCGCCTCGCCGGCAGCCACCTCCGGTTCGGTGGTGGGGTCGAAGCCCAGCTCGTCGCGACATCGGTTGCAGAAGGCACCCCAGCCACTCTCACCGAGGCGCGCCCGCGTCCCCTCGGGATCGCCCATCCAGCGCAGGAGATCACGCACCACATCGCCCGCGAGCATCCGGTCAAAATCGTCCGCCTGCAGGTGGCGGCCGGCGAGCTGCGACAGGGGCGTGAGGGCGACCTCTGGCAACGCCCGCAGGAGGGCCTCGTGGGTGGCGCGGTCACGACCGATGTAGAAGCGGCTTCCAGCCGCTTGCGAACTTTCGTCACGCGGCTGGAAGCCGCGTCTACCCTCACAGCAGCAATTGAGAAAGGCCGCCACCGTCCAGTCGTTGCCATTGGGTTGCACCCAGAGGGTGCCCCGGAAGAGCAGCTCCACCAGGGGCCGCAGCGGCTCCGGGCATCCCTCGCCGGCACGCAGCTCCTGCCGCCCTACCCCCGGCAGATAGACGATCGGCACGCGGCCCGCGGGTAACGCCGGCTCTCCCAGCGCCCCGTCCACCACGCACCGGATCCAGATCGCCGGCCCGCTGCGTGCCTCGGGCCGGTACTCCCCGAGCACCAGCAGCTCCTCCAACCGTCCCCGCAGCATCTCCACGAGGGGGCGCCACTCCCCCTGCGGATCGGTCCACAAAATCGCCACCGGCCGCTCCTGCCCATCAAGGGAGGCGTCCTTCGCCCGCACGCCCTCGATCAGACGGTCGAGGACCGAGGCTCTCTGGCGCGGCGCGGAGGTCGAGGTCGGATGGCTCATCTCACACCTGGCCCGAAGACGCGACCCCTGAAGGGGTTTTCACGATCGCCGAAAGACCGGAGATGCCCCAAAATATCAACGAGTTACCCAATCGCAGCCCAGTTATGCGCGCACATATCTTGTTCATAACGCTCATAACTCACCCCCCTGGACGTCCGCCTCCCCGGCGGCCGCCCCTTCCAGGCTCGCGGCAAAAATTGTCAGTCGCAGCTCCGACTCATCGAAGACCTCGTACACCGGCCGCCGGCCGGAGAGCCGCTCGCTCCGCTCGAGGATGATTGTCACCCCCTCGCCGCGACGGTCCATCAAGGTCGAGCGCGGAGTCTCCAGCCCCCCGATCTCCGTGGGCACCGGGCACTTTGCCAGGAGGCTGGCGATCGTCTCGTTGCGGCTCGCCTGGCGGAAGGGGAGGCTGTCCACCGTCATCGTGTTCGGCAGCGCCCCGGGCGAGTAGAGCTCCAGCCGGTTGGCAAACATCCGCAGGCGGATCTTCGCCCCGTGCATCGAGTAGTCGCGGTGGGCCACCGCGTTGACCACCGCCTCGAAGACCGCGGTCATGTCGTACTGGGGGAGGTCGTGGCGCCCCATGCGCTTCGTCGCCTCGACGCGCATGTTGCGCAGCACGAAGCGGCACGCCTCCGCCACCTGGGCGTCCAGGGGGCCGGTGATCTCCTTTGCATCGAGCTGATAGGCGCCGCCTTCGTCGGTAGCTGCAACCTCCTCGCCACGGTACGCCACCGCCTGGATGAAGGCGTGAGAAAGCCACTGCCGGGGTTCGCGGGTGGCGAGGAGGATCCCCGCCACCGAGGGGCGCAGCACACCCGCGTCATCCTCCCGGGCCATGCCGAGCTTCCTCAACAACGTGGCCCTGTCGTCCCGCGTCAGCGGCGTGCGGAACCGCTCCACCAACCCATCGTCGAGGTCGGCCAACGACGCGTCGGGGACCACCTGCTCGTCGAAACGGATCAACCGCGCCTGACTGCGTTGCTGGAAGAGGCGGGCGAGGTACTCGGGCGCCATCTGCCGCTTGGCGCTGCCGACGCGGTAGAGGTAGCCGCCCGGGCTCCGGTGCACAAACAGGCTACGCGCCACCTCCACTCGGATCACCGCCTTCGGCTCCCCATCGCCGCCTGGAAGCTCCATCTTCTCGATCACCGGCTGGAGGGGCGGGGAGATCAGGTCGTGGACCAGCTCCCGGACGAACCGCTCCGCGATCTCGAGTCGCTCCTGCGGGAGCCCCACCACCGCCCGGCTGTCGTCATCGACACCAAAGACCAGGACCCCGCCGCGAGCGTTGGCGAAGGCCGCCAGCTCATCGGCCACGTCGTCCCGACGCGGCCCCTTCACCTTGGTGCCAGCGAACTGCATCGCCTTGCACTCCAGGAGGCTGTCCTCCCCCAGACGAATCTTCCGGAGGAGCTGCTCTGCGGTATCAAACACGGTCGATCTCCAACGGGCCTGCGCCCCCATCGAGCCGCAGCGTCACCCGCACGAACTTGCCCCCCGTATCCTGGACAAGCTCCGCCTCGGTGCCGTTGAACTCGCGCATCGCTCGGCGCATCACCGGCCACCCGCGCCCCCGTTGCTCCATGACCTTCATGGTGAGCATGTAGTTGGCCATCAGCTCGTTACGCGACCGCGGGTGGCCTCCCGAGCGGACGCTCTCCACCGTCATGTGGTTCGGGAGGGTGCCGGGACTCGTCACGTCGATACGGTCTGCGAAGACCTCCAGGAGCACCTTCGAGCCGGTGATCGCGTAATCGCGGTGGACCACAGCGTTCACCAGCGCCTCACGCAGCGCCTTTTGCGGAATCAACGGAATGTCCACGCGCGTGAGGCCGCTGTAGGACTCGCGCCACCCCAGGGCACGAATCCATCCGAGCGCCCGTTGCACCTGCTCATCCAGACGCCCCTTGGCCTCGCCCACCAGGACGACATCGGAGGCGCGATCCCGTCCAGCATAGGCAACACACTCCACCCAGAAGCCCGTGGTTCGTCGGTAACGCTGGGGTTCCTTGCCGAAGGCCATTACCCCGTACAGAGTCGGCTGGAGAGTCCCGTTGACCTCAGTCAGCACACCGCGGCTTTGCAGCTCTCCCTCGGTTATGGGCGGCGCCCCCCCGGCGGCCGCCCATCCCAGCCGGTTCAGATAGGTGCGAACGGCTGCAAGGTCGATATCGACCGGGCTCGCATGGATGGCCCACTTCTCGACTGAAACGCTGGCGGCGGCGCCATCGCCCAGCATGTCGATCCGCTCATCCATCGCTTCCTCGCCGGAGAGGTAGCAGAACCTGGGGGCAACGGCATGTCTCATCGCCGCCGAACCCCGCCTTTTCTCCGCAGCCCCAGGCCGTAGAGGAAGAGATCCGCGGCATCGATACGCCCGTCGGATCGTTCGCGCAGGATGCCGACCTCGACCAAGTAGTCGAGAAGCGTACGGGGGTCCTCGAAAGGCGGCTTGCGTTCACCTCCCGACGCAGTGGACCAGGTGCCCTCGGAAGCGAGGCGGCCCTCGACCTCCTTGCGCTCGACAGGGACCTGGAGGCCGCTCAACCGCCCCTTGATCCCGTCGATCCAACTCCACTCGTCACGTGCGTGGTCGACATGCTCCGAGGAGACCCGGTCGATCGCCTTGCGCAGCGACGTAGGATGGAGAATGCGCATCCCGCTCACCGATTGGGGGCTATCCTTCTCGATCCGGGCTGCCTCCTCAAAGAGGCGAACCAGCGGCCGTGGAACCGCCCGCCCCCTCCCATCGCGGATATGGGCGAGCGGCCAGCGATAGCTGAGCCCCTTCCTGGCGCTCGCCCCCATGTGGGGTCCGACCATCCGCTCGATGATCGGACGGGCATCGGTCCACCGCTTGAGCGCCGGGATCAACCCAAGAGACCGATCCTCGCGCCACTCGATGCCCGTCTGTCGTCCACGTAGGTAGTCGGCCAACCGCTCGCTGGTGTTGGCGATCCGCCGGAGGAGCATGGCGTAGAGCTGCCGATCGCTCCAGCTCAGCTCCACCCGACCCGCGGCGAGCTTGGCGAGATCGGCGCCGCCGCTGACCGCGAAGCGGTCGAAGAGGTCCGTACGCAGGAAGATCTTCGGGCGGATCCGCCGCCAGCGCCGTGCGTACGCTGCCCAGAAAGCCACCAGGCCGCGGACCCCCGTGGCCATGGCCTCCCAGTCCTCCCCCCCGAGGGTGTCAAGCTCGTCGTAGGCGACGAAGAGATAGCGCCCCTCGCGCTCCAGTCGCTCGTCCAGCCGATCGAGGGCGAGCAGCGGCTTGTCCTCCGCCCCCTGCCACGCCTCGTATACCTGGCTCGCGGCACCGCCCGGAGCATTCAGCAGCGACTCCAGGCCCGTTGCCTCTCCCTGGAGGTGGTCACGGACGAGTCGTACGAGATACGCGAACCAGAGACCTTGCATCGCCTCCGAGCCATTCTCGTTTCCAAGGAAACGTCGCAGCCCACCGGCGTCGAAGCCATCCCTCCCCAGGGGAAAACCCTTGAGCCACTCCGTTTTCTTGGCTGGGGGGAGGCGGACGCCCTCGGCAACGGCGGAGATCGCTCCCAGCAAGTCGGTATCGGTCAGGATGCGAAAGATCTCGGTCTTCCCGCTCCCCCGCGGGCCGACCACCAGCACCACGTCCGGGTCGAGCATCCGCAGGTGCTCGGTCACCGGGTAGAAGGTCTTGGGCAGGCGGTGCTCGTCCTCTCCCTCGGCCCGACCCTGGCTCCCCATCTGGGCAAGATCGCGCAGCAGGTCGAGCCGCTCCTCGGTCCGCAGGTTACTCATGGGTCGTGTCCTCGAAGCGCGCCGCGATTCGCTCACCGAGCCGGAGATATTCGGGCCCCTCGGCCAAGAGGTCGGCGACCTCCGCCACGTCACGGAAATGAGCGAGTTTTAGATCGTAGGAAAGGGGCGCCGGCACATGGGGCGCATCCGCGGTATCGAGGTCGCTGGTGTCCCAGAAGCGATCATCCTCCAAAGAGGCGTCCGCGAAATAGCGCTCGGAGAACTCATCCGCCGCCCGCGTGGCAAAGGCGTCCCGTGCCCGCTTGGCGGTCTCGGTGTCCGCGGGAACCATGGCCTGGACCAGGATGCAGTCACCCTGCGGTAGCCCCCTCGCCACCCGGTGGGCACCGAGGCGGTCGATGACCACGCCCAGCCCCTGCCAGCTCTGCTCCGATGGCGTCCCGAAGAGCACGTGGAGGTGGGCGAGCCCCGACAGCAGCGCCCCGGCCGGCTCCGAGAGGCCGGTGCGCGCATCAAGGAGGATCCAGTCCGGTGCAAGCTCCTCACGAATCACCTGCAAGAGGAGCCCAATGGCATTGGGCGCCTCCGGCCCCTCTGATGGCTCCAAGTCGACCCGCGCCAGCTTTCCCGGGTACTGCCCGTCGAGGCGGCCGGCGGGAAAGACGAGCAGCTCCCCAGGACCGACCACCGCCGCGCGCCGGCACGGGTGGTAGTAGTCCGACAGCGGCGACGGTGACTCACGCTCGAGGAGATAGTCCACCGTCCCCCACGACGCGGTGCGGCCCTCCTCGTCGGCCGCGAGCAGGAGCCCCACACCCGGGGCATCCAGGTCGAAGTCCACCACCACGACCCGCTCCTTCATCCGCGCACGCTGGATCGCGAAGGAGGCGAGGGCCGTGCTGCGACCCAGCCCCCCCTTGAACGAGTAGAAGACGATCACCGGTGGCCCGCCTGCCTCCTCCACCCCTCGCGGCGTCCACAGCGGCTCGCCCAGATCCACGAACCAGGCACCCCGGTTGCGGTGGCGCTCCAGCAGCCGTAATCGCTCCGGAATCTCCTCATCCGCCTCCCCCTCCTCCCATGCCAGCCGGTGGAGTGGCTCCTCCTCTCCCTCCTGGGCGATCCACACATCTCCCGACCACCACGGACCGGCCGCCTCGGAGAGCCGATCGGCAAGGCCCGATCTCAGGGGCTCCACCTTCTCGGCCACCCCCCACAGGACGACACGAATCCGTCCAAAAAGATCACCCGCGAGAACGGCCCGCTCCACGACGCCGTGCTCCTCGAGCCACTGCCGCAGCGCCTCAGTAGCCTCCCTCCACGCCTCGTCCATGTGCTTGTAGATCATTGGATCACCCCATCCAGGATCATGCTTGCGATGGTCTCTCTGTAAACCACGGCGGCACCCTCTACCCACGCCTGGGCATCACCGCTGCTCATCGACGGACTTCGGTAGCGCATCGTCTCTCTCCACGCAGCAATCGGTGCATCCGGGATGGCACGGATGGTCTCCGTGACATACCTGGCCGTCGCGGCGCCAGCCGTGAGGCAGGTCTCGCCGACCTCCTTGAGCAGCGTCTCATACGAGTGGGTCTTGCGTACCTGGCCGCTCTCCACTTGAAGCAGCGTCTTCAACGCACACTCCACCACGTAACCGGCGAGGTAGCCGGCACCGTCGTACCGTTGGGCCGCGGCAAGCGCTGAGGCATCCGCAAGGTGCTTCCCCGCAGCATCGGGATAGTCATCGCCGTTGGCGTTTCGAAGACTCGACATCAGTCACCTTCCTGGTT
>CAZRGD010000150.1:0-6551 GCA_964599505.1 uncultured Nitrospirota bacterium
CCGCCGCGGAGTGCTGAAAACTTCGCGCTGAGCACGCTTCCCCCGGCACGGGGCCTCGGGATGGAGCCGCTCGCCCCGGCCCACGCCCCCCGCCCCCGTGCTACCCTCCGCGTCTCCATGCGCAACATCTCCCTCCTCGGCGCCACCGGCTCCATCGGCCGCTCGACCCTCGACCTCGTACGCCGCTACCCGGAAGAGGTACGGGTGGTGGGGCTCACCGCCCACAAGCGGGTCGCCGCCCTCGCCGAGGCGATCACCGAGTTTTCCCCGATGGTGGCGGCGATCGCCGACCCCACCCTCCTCCCTGAGCTCCGTGAGCGTGCGGGCGACACCGCCACCGAGCTGGTCGCCGGCCCCGAGGGGGTCGCGCAGGTTGCCATCCTGCCCGAATGCGACACGGTGCTTGCCGCCATTGTCGGCGGCGCCGGCCTCGCCCCGACGATTGCCGCCGCCGGTGCCGGCAAGGACATCGCGCTGGCCAACAAGGAGGCGCTGGTGATGGCCGGTGATCTCTTCCTCCGGGAGATGGCCGCGGGCGGCGGACGGCTCATCCCGGTGGACTCGGAGCACTCGGCGGTCTACCAGTGCCTCCAGGGGTGCCGGAGCGAGGACGTGCGCCGCATCATCCTCACCGCCTCGGGCGGCCCCTTCCACGGCCACCCGGAGATCGACCTCGCCGGCGTCACCCGCGAGCAGGCCCTCAACCACCCCAACTGGTCCATGGGGCCGAAAATCACCATCGACTCCGCCACCCTGATGAACAAGGGGCTGGAGGTGATCGAAGCCCGCTACCTCTTCACCGGCAACGGCAGCGAGGCGACCATCGATGTGGTGATCCACCCGGAGTCGATCGTCCACTCCCTGGTCGAGCTGAACGACGGCCAGATGCTCGCCCAGCTCGGTATGCCGGACATGCGCGGCCCCATCGCCTACGCCCTCACCGGCCCGCGGCGGGTCGCCGACGTGATGGGGCGCCTCGACCTCACCGCCACCCCGCTCCACTTCACCGACCCCGACCTCGACCGCTTCCCCTGCCTCCGCCTCGGCTTCGACGCCCTCGCCGGGGGCGGCCCCCTGCCGTGCGTCCTCAACGGTGCCAACGAGACCGCGGTCGCCGCCTTCCTCGACGACGCCATCCCCTTCACCGCCATCCCTCAGGTAATCGAGTCGGCGATGGCGGCGTGTACCGACTCGACACCGGCCACCCTTGAGGAGGTCATGGAGATCGACCGGCACGCTCGTGAGCGGGCGAGAGGAGAGGTAGCCCGAAAAAGGTAGGAGGGGGTTGTACCCCCGATCCCGGCTCGAAGGGCCGGCCGGGGCCGGAGGCCCCGGGTCGCGGATGCCCCCCCCTCCTACCCATAGGACCGAAGGTGCAGTGTTCAGGGAGGAGAACGTGGGTTAGGAACCTGTCGATCCATACTTGCAGACCACGAAACCTTTTTTTCCTTCCGCGCTCTATACGGCGCATCGCGCGTTTCCCTACCATTCGGATAGGAAACACGGTTAGCCGTCTCCACCCCCTCAGGAAAGGTCCCCCATGAACATCTGTGTCATCGGCACCGGCTATGTCGGCCTGGTCACCGGCACCTGTTTCGCCGAGTTCGGCGTCCACGTCACCTGCGTCGACAACGACGAGAAGAAGATCGCTGCGCTGCACCGCGGCGAGATCCCGATCTACGAGCCGGGGCTCGACCGGATGGTGGCGAAGAACGTCGCCGAGGGGCGCCTCACCTTCACCACCGACCTGAAAGAGGGGGTCGACTCCTCCCTGGTGGTGATGATCGCCGTCGGCACCCCGCCGGGGGAGGACGGCTCCGCCGACCTCCACTACGTCGAGCAGGTGGCACGCGACGTCGCGAAGGTCATGGACGGCTACAAGCTGATCGTCAACAAATCCACCGTCCCGGTCGGCACCGCGCGGCACGTAAAGCGGATCATGGACGAGGTCCTCCAGGGCAAACACCGGGTCGATATCGCCTCCAACCCCGAGTTCCTCCGCGAGGGCTCCGCCATCGAGGACTGCATGCGCCCGAACCGGGTGGTCATCGGGGTCGACGACGAGCGGGCGCGGGCCATCCTCCAGGACCTCTACCGGCCGCTCTACCTACTGGAGACGCCGATGGTGATCACCAACCCGGAGACCGCCGAGCTCATCAAATACTCCGCCAACGCCTTCCTCGCCACCAAGATCAGCTTCATCAACGAGTGCGCCAACCTGTGCGAGAAGGTCGGCGCCAACGTCCAAGACATCGCCAGAGGGATGGGGCTCGATCGCCGCATCGGCGCCAAGTTCCTCCACGCCGGCCCCGGCTACGGCGGCTCCTGCTTCCCCAAGGACACCCTCGCCCTCACCCGCATCGCCCGCGACCACGACTACACCTTCGAGATCGTCGACTCGGTGGTCGCGGTGAATGAGCGTCAGAAGCAGCGCGGCCTGGAGACCATCCTCGCCGCCCTCGGCGACCACCCCGAGGGGAAGACCGTGGCGCTCCTCGGCCTCGCCTTCAAGCCGAACACCGACGACATGCGCGAGGCGCCGTCGATCGTCATCGTCCGCGGTCTGCAAGCGGCCGGCGTCCGGGTACGCACCTACGACCCGGCGGCGATGGAGACCTCGAAGGCAGAGATCGACCACGTGGTCTACTGCAACGACGCCTACGAAGCGACCGAGGGGGCCGACTGCGTCGCCCTGGTCACCGAGTGGAACGTCTTCCGGAACCTCGACCTCGACCGGCTCAAGCAGACCCTCACCACCCCCACCTTCGTCGACCTGCGCAACGTCTATAACCCGGTGCGCATGGTCGAGGCCGGCTTCAACTACCACTCCATCGGCCGCCCCCTCTCCTCCTACGGCATCGAGAGCTAAGACCGGAAACCCGCGACGCGGGCGGGCGACCACGCCCGCCCGCGCACCGTGACCCGACACCGCCAGCCTCGGTGACCCGATGAGGAGTTGGCCCCCCCGCCTGCGGCGCGCCGCCTGGCTCGCCGCCCTCCTCACCGCCCTAGCCTGCGTCGCCCTGGCGGTCACCACCGGACCGGTGGCGAGCGTCGACCGCGCCCTCTTCCTCTTCGTGCAACACCACCTGCGGGTGGCGTGGCTCGACGGGGTGATGGCGCAGCTCACCATGCTCGGCGACGCCGCCGTCTGCCTCCTGCTGCTCCTGTGGGCGGCGGTGGCCCTGCGCCGACCGCTCCTCACCGAGCCCATCGTCGCCCTGGTCGCGGTCGGCGTCTCGGTCGGCTGGCTCAAGCACCTGGTGGGACGCCTGCGCCCCTCCCAGGTCATCCCCAACCTCCACCTCATCGGCCCCCACCTCGGCAACCTCTCCTTCCCCTCCGGCCACACCACCACCGCCGTCGCCCTCGCCGCCCTCCTCGGCCACCGCTACCCGCGCCTGCGACCGCTCCTCTGGCCCCTGGCAGCGGGGGTCGGCCTATCCCGTATCTACAACGGCGTCCACTACCCCCTCGACGTCCTCGCCGGCGCCCTCCTCGGGAGCGCCATCGCCCTCACCGTCGTGCAGCTCGCCCCTGCCCTCACCTGGCTCACCGACCGCCTCCACCTCCACCACACCGAGCCCCGCGGCCACCGACTCCACACCACCCTCCTCGCCCTCATGGGGATGCTCCTCGTCTGGCAAGCCTTCAAGACCAAGCAGGTCCCCGACCCCTGGCGCTGGCCGCTCTTCATCATCGGCCTGATCACCTGCCTCACCGCCTACCTCCGCACCCGCCGCTACAAGTGGTACCGGCGGGCCGTGCGCCAGGGGCCGTAGACGACTCCTTGGCCCGAGCTCCCCGCCGGTTTGACGACCACATACAACATGTTTACACTACGAAGTACAAACTATTAAGACATACCATGAAAACCACCGCGAAAGATCTGAGGTTCCACACCAGCGAAATCCTTGCCACCGTCGGCCGCGGCGAGGAGGTGATCATCACCTATCGTGGGAAACCGTGTGCCAAGCTCGTCCCCATCGAGGAGGGAGAGACGGCCGGCGACAAGAACGATCTCTTCCGCATCTGGGCCGACTACGACGAGACCGAAGACGTAGATGGTTACGTACGACGTCTTCGAGCAGGACGGTACTAGATGATCGTCGATACCGATATAATCATCTGGTACATGCGTGGCAACGAGAAGGCGCGCACCGTCCTGATGCACCACGGTAATTTCTCCATCTCGGTGATCACCTACATGGAGTTGGTCCAGGGGATGCGCAACAAGCAAGAGCTTGGCGCCCTGCGACGTGCGCTCCATGGGTGGAGTACAAAGGTGATCTATCTCACCGAGGAGATCTCCAGCAAGGCATTGATCTACGTCGAGAAGCACTTCCTGAGCCATTCCTTACGCCTCGCCGACGCCCTGATCGCAGCCACCGCGGTCTCCTGCGACCTGCCGTTGCTGACGGGCAACGCCAAGCACTACCGAGTGATTAAAGAGCTGAAGGTCAAGACCTTTCGACTTAAGGCAAGGTAAGGTAAGCTTTTGTCGCAATGGGTACGACAACTGCATCCTTCCCCAAAGTAGATGACTCGTTACTGGCGGAGCTGGTAGCACGGATGGTTGCGGTTGGAAAGCCGAAGAAGATCGTCTTATTTGGAATTAGGGGACGTTGTTGACTAACTCAACTTTCGGCGTGCTTCAGGAGCCGCCACACGCCTGACGTCGTGGTCCCCACCCGTCGGGCGACCTCGGCCATGGAGACGCCGTGCTCCTCCACCAGGGTCCGTACGATCTCTCGGCGTGCCGCGGCCACGGGGCGGCGCCGTGACCCCTGCTCGAGCGCCCGTCGCGCGACGTGGCGGCTCGCGCACGCCGCATGAACCCGGAGAGCAGCCCCGCCCCGCTACGCACCAGGAGGTGGGCGTGGTTGTCGAGCAGGGCCCAGGCGTAGACGGCCGTTCCGGTTTGCTGGGCGGTCTCGCCCAAGCGCCGTACAAACGCCTCCCGGTCCTTGTCGTCCCGAACGATCTTCCGCTGCTCAATGCCGCGGACCATCACATGGTGCAGCGTTCCCGGGGCATCCAGCCTGGCTTGACGCGGCATACCGCCTCCTCCTGAAGTTTCCATTCTCCTCAATAAGTTCAGTTAGTCAACAACGTCCCCTATTCCTTTCGGTTGTCCTCCCCTTCCGTGTCGTTCCGTGGATTCCGTGGCTGATACGGCCTTCCAGGCCCCCACCGCCCCTCGGCCCGCCGCCGGAGACACCAACCCCCTGGCCCCTACCGCCGCCTCTCCTCCGATCGGGGGTACAACCCCCTCCTACCCGATGCTGGAAGCTCTTTGCGTCTCTGCAACTTTGCGCGAGTAGCCCAGCCTTCCCGGCCCGCACCGTCCCCGAGCCCGGCACCGATGACGCCGATCCCCTATCCTTTCCTGACCTTGCCCACACCACTGGGACGAAAACCGAGAGCGCGCTTCTTCTCCGCGGGCGGGGCCATGAGGCTCCTTAGGGCATCGAAGACGATCTTAGGGCTCGCGCAAAAATCACTCCTGGTTTTCGCATCCCGTCTTCACGCCATCTTCGGCCGCTCCTCAATCGCGAAATCCTCACCGTAGAACAACTACGCCCACGGTTTCGCTCAATCGTCACGACCAAATCTGACGCAAATCTGAGCGCGAAAACCAGGAGTGATTTTTGCGCGAGACCCTAAACCTGGCATCATATCTGCTCTCTAGCTCGTTGACCTTACGGGCGAGGTCATCGTGAGAGGAGAGCATTTGCCGGAGTCTGATGAAGGCCCGAACGACATAGATGCTGACTTCAACAGCACGTTCTGCACTGAGAACACTTGCGACCATGATTGCGCCGTGTTCGGTAAAGGCATGGGGTAAGACGGGCGAGAACTTGATCCGCGAGAGGTGGTCGCAATTTGCGACCACCTCCGCCTTCTCCTCGACCGTGAGCTGGAACATGAAATCCGTTGGAAAGCGGCTCCGGTTACGTTTGACCTGTTCATTGAGCCGCTTGGTGGTCACACCGTAAAGCTCGGCGAGATCTGCATCCAGAATCACCCTCTGTGTGCGGAGGACGAGGATACTACGTTCGACGCGTTCAATAGGGATGGTTGCGGTTGTGTCGACCATCGTTCGCTCCTCCTGAGCTCTCACTGCTCCGCCCCAACTCCGAGGCCGGGTCTCGACTCATCACTTCTGCCAGCCACCGCAGCGGGATCCCGATCCCGCCATGATCACTCCTCAGCCCGCCAGAAGGGCCCAATGAAGTGTGGATTGTAGGCACCATCGACATCCAGGGGAAGGCACACCAGGCCCTCAGAGCACACGACTAACCAAATACAAACATTAAGAACACACCCGTTTCGCCCCAGGCCCCTCAACCCCCGCAGCAGCGGTCCACTCGCCACGACGCCGGATCTCTCAGCGAGGTGGCGCTGGAACCGGGCGCAGGCATCTCATCCGGGGAGAGCCAAAGGTCGGCACCCATTTCCTCGACGCCGCCAGCCCCAAAGCGGCCGTCCCCCTCTTCGTGTGACTTCGTGTGACTTCGTGGACAACCCTGCCTTCCCGGCCGAGCTGG
>CAZRGD010000151.1:0-6534 GCA_964599505.1 uncultured Nitrospirota bacterium
CTGTGCGACGTGTGGGAGCGGGAGGCATCCGGGGTCATCTGTACCCACGGCCAGACCGGCGACCTGCAGCTCATTGGCTGCACCCAGGACAAGGTCCAGCCGATCTTCGACGAGATCAACAAGCTCGGCTGGGACCTCGGCGGTGCCGGTGCCGACATGCGTACCGGGGTCTCTTGTGTGGGAGAGGCACGGTGTGAGCACGCCTGCTACGACACCCTCGGCGCCCACTACAAGGTGTTGCAGCGGTACGGCGATGATGTCCACCGGCCGTCGTTCCCGTACAAGTTCAAGTTCAAGTTCTCCGGCTGCCCCAACGATTGCGCCAACTCCACCCAGCGTTCCGACTGCGCGGTGATCGGTACCTGGCGCGACGAGATCCAGATCGATCACGAGAAGGTCGGCGCCTTCATCGACGAGCACGGCCTCGACTACGTGGTCAACTCGGTCATCAACCTCTGCCCCACCCGTGCCATCGAGCTGAAGGGGACGCGCGACATCGAGATCCAGAACCATGACTGCGTCCGCTGCATGCATTGCATCAACGCCATGACCGAGGCGCTCTCGCCCGGCAAGGACCGTGGGGTGAGCATCCTCATGGGCGGCAAGGGCCACCTGAAGGTGGGCAACATGCTTGGCTCGATGATGGTGCCGTTCATGAAGCTGGAGACCGACGAGGACATCGCCAAGCTCATGGAGCTCACCGACCGGGTGATCGATTGGTGGGCGGAGAACGGCCTGGACCACGAGCGCCTCGGGGAGTGTATCGAGCGCCACGGGATCCAGACCTTCCTCGACGCCGCCGGCTTGGAGGCGACGCCGGACATGGTCGAGCACCCGCGCGACAATCCCTACTTCAAGGCGGCCTACTAGGTCCCGGAGAGGGATCTCTACTTTTCCTCCGAATAAATAAAAGGAATCTCGATATGGCAGCTACTGAAGGTTGGAAAACCATTGAGTCCGGGGTGCGTGATCACATTCCGGAGCTCCACCCGGCTCAGATCCGCAACTACGGCAAGTGGCAGTACCACTACCGCCCGCGCCCCGGCGTCCTCTGTCACGTGGCGGAGAGCGGCGAGAAGCTCTTCACCGTCCGCTGCGGGATCCAGCGGCAGATGACCGTCGACTCCATCCGCTTCCTGTGTGACGTCGCGGACAAGTACTGCGAGGGTCACCTCCGCTTCACCGTCCGCTCCAACTGCGAGCTGATGACCACGGACGAGGCGAGCGTTCCCAAGATCGTCGAGGAGCTGGAGGCGGAGGGTCACCCCGTCGGCGGTACCGGCAACGCGATCTCCTGTTTCGCCCACACCCAGGGGTGGTTCCACTGCGACATCCCGGCGACCGACGCCTCGGGCGCCAACAAGAGCCTGATGGACGCGATCTTCGAGGAGTTCGGTCGTGAGGAGATGCCGAACCGTGTGCGTCTCTCCACCTCCTGCTGCGAGATCAACTGCGGCGGTCAGGCGGACATCGCGGTGGTCATCCAGCACACCCGGCCGCCGCGGATCAACCACGACATCCTCTCCAACATCTGCGAGCTCCCCAAGGCGGTGGCACGCTGCCCGGTGGCGGCGATTCGGCCGACGATGGTGAACGGCAAGCCGTCGCTGATGGTCGAGGAGTCCAAGTGCGTCGTCTGCGGCGCCTGCTTCGGTGCCTGCCCGGCGATGGAGATCAACCACCCCGAGTACTCCAAGTTCGCCATCTGGGTCGGCGGCAAGCTCGGCAATGCGCGGACCAAGCCGACCAACATGAAGCTCGTCGCCCATGGCCTGCCGAACAACCCGCCCCGTTGGCCGGAGGTGGCGGAGGTCGTGAAGAACATCCTCGCGGCCTACAAGGCCGGTGGTAAGCCGTGGGAGCGTGTCGGTGAGTGGATCGATCGCATCGGTTGGAAGCGGTTCTTCGCGGAGACCGATCTGACCTTCGACAAGTACATGATCGATAACTACCGTCACGCCCGGATCTCCTTCAACAAGTCGGCCCACGTCCGCTTCTAGCGGCGCGGGTGGCAAACCGTGGGGAGGGGGCGATTCAGTCCCCTCTCCTGCGGTGCGCCACCGGGCGGTGCGCCCCCACGTCCGGGGGTGTATCCGGTTGCCGATGGTTGCAGGCGCGGGGCTCACACGCATCGATGAGGATCTGAGCAATGGCAGAAAAAACAGTGGAGATGAATCCAATCCTCCAGTCGGCCCTCGATTACGAGTTTCCTCCGTACACGGAGGAGACCGGCTGGGACAAGATCGTTGTCAACGGGGATCACAGTCACCTGTGTCCCACCTATGTGAAGCGGACCCCCCCGTGCCAGGCGAGCTGCCCGGCGGGTGAGGATATCCGCGGCTACCACAATCTCCTTCGGGGGGTCGAGAAGTCGGACAATAAGTGGGAGGCGGCGTGGCGTCGGATCACCGAGCGCAACCCCTTCCCGGCGATGATGGGGCGTCTGTGCCCGGCGCCGTGCCAGGAGGGCTGCAACCGCCAGTTCGTCGATGAGACCATCGGCATCAACGCGGTGGAGCACGCGATCGGCGATTATGGGGTCGAGAACGGCCTCGCCTTCGACAAGCCCACCGTCTCCACCGGCAAGAAGATGGCGGTGGTGGGTGGCGGACCGGCCGGCCTCTCCTGTGCCTACCAGCTCCGTCTCCGCGGCCACGACGTGGTCCTCTACGAGGGGCGGGCAAAGCTCGGCGGCATGGCGCGCTACGGCATCATGGGGTATCGCATGCCGCGCCGTGAGCTCGACGCGGAAATCCAGCGGATCATCGACCTCGGCATCGAGGTGAAGACCAACACCAAGCTCGGCTCGGATGTCACCCTCGACCAGCTTCGCGAGCAGTACGATGCCGTCTTCCTCGGTATCGGCGGGCAGAACGGCCGGGATTTGCCGATCCCCGGTAGCGACCTCCCGAGTGTCTCGAACGCCGTCGAGTTCCTTGTTGGCTTCGAAGAGAAGGGCAAGGAGGGGATGAAGGTCCCGAAGCGGGTGACCGCGGTCGGGGACGGCGACGTGGCCATGGACGTGGTTCGCCTGGCCCTGCGTCTCGGTGCCGAAGAGGTCACCCTGCTGTCGGCGGTCATCCGCGAAGACATGAAGTGCCTCGGTCAGGAGCTCACCGATGCTCTGCAAGAGGGCACCAAGGTGGAGTACGCCATCGGCACCGTGCAGGTGAAGGAGAATCCGAAGGGCGGCATCATCGTCGAGTGCGTGCGGATGGAGCCGAAGGCGAAGGGTGAAGAGGGTTGGGACTCCCCGATCCCCTTCTTCCGCTACAAGCCGATCGCCGGCACCGAGTTCGAGGTGGAGACCGACATGCTGGTCTCCGCCATCGGTCAGGCGATCGATCGCGAGGGGGTCGAGGATGTCGTGGGTGACGCCCCGTGGATGAAGGTCGACCGTAACTATCAGGTCGAGGGGATGGAGGGGGTCTTCGGGGGTGGCGACTGCCTCTCCCTCACCCTGCTGACCACCGCCATCGGCCACGGTCGCAAGGCGGCGGAGAAGATGGATGATTACGTCTCCGGCCGTCCCTTCGAGAGGGCGGACTACGAGGACGTGATCCGCTTCGAGAAGCTCAAGTCGGACTACTTCGCGGTCACCCCCCAGCACACCCGCAGCCACGTCCACCTCACCGAGGTGAAGGACAACTGGGACGACCTCCTCCACAAGCTGACCCCGGAGGAGACCGAGGCGGAGTCGTCACGCTGCATGAGCTGCGGCCTCTGCTTCGAGTGCGATCAGTGCATGATCTTCTGCCCGCAGGAGACGATCACCAAGTTCAAGAAGAACCCGATTGGGACGGTGATGTTCACCGTCTATCAGGGGTGCGTGGGGTGCCACATCTGCTCCCTCGTCTGCCCCACCGGTTACATCACCATGGGGATGGGTGAGGGGCTGTAGCCTCCTCGCTCCTCCCTTGGCGTAAACCAACCGCCCCCCGGGTTCTCCCGGGGGGCGGTTTTTTTTGTGCCGGTGGCGGCGGGGGGGGGCTCTGCGGCATCGTCGAATAGGACCAGTGGAGGTCCGATTTCCGGTGTGCGTCACTTGTGTAGAAGCACGAAAAGGCCATAAATGCTATATAGGTGACGGCCATTTATGTCAATCTGTTCTCAGGAGATCCCACCATGTCCGAGTCAACCGAAAATCAGGAGTCCTTCCTCCACCCCACCCCGATGCTCGATGAGTTGGAGAAGGGACCGTGGCCGAGCTTCGTCACCGGTCTGAAGAAGCTCGCCAACCGCACCCATAACACCATGGTCCGCGGGGCGCTCGACCAGCTCGAGTACTCGTACGAGACGAAGATGGGGTACTGGAAGGGGGGGGTTGTCGGGGTCCGCGGCTACGGAGCCGGGATCATCCCGCGCTTCTCGGTCCTTGCCGACAAGTTCCCGGAGGCCGCCGAGTTCCACACCCTTCGTGTCCAGCCGCCGGCCGGCTTCCACTACGCCACCAAGTCGTTGCGGGATTTGTGTGACGTGTGGGAGCGGGAGGCATCCGGGGTCATCTGTACCCACGGCCAGACCGGCAACCTGATGTTGATCGGCTGCACCCAGGACAAAATCCAGCATATCTTCGATGAGCTCAATCAGCTCGGCTGGGACCTCGGCGGTGCCGGCGCGGACATGCGGACCGGGATGTCGTGCGTAGGCCAGGCACGGTGTGAGCACGCCTGCTACGACACCCTCGGCGCCCACTACAAGGTGTTGCAGCGGTACGGCGATGATGTCCACCGGCCGTCGTATCCGTACAAGTTCAAGTTCAAGTTCTCCGGCTGCCCCAACGACTGCACCAACGCCACCCAGCGCGCCGACTGCGCGGTGATCGGTACCTGGCGCGACGACATTCAGATCGACCACGAAAAGGTCGGCGCCTTCATCGACGAGCACGGTCTCGACTACGTGGTGAACTCGGTGATCAACATGTGCCCGACCCGCGCCATCGAGCTCAAGGGAACGCGTGACTTCGAGATTCAGAACCACGACTGCGTCCGTTGCATGCACTGCATCAACGTGATGACCGAGGCGCTCTCTCCCGGCAAGGACCGCGGGGTGTCGCTACTGATGGGCGGCAAGGGCCACCTGAAGGTGGGCAACATGCTTGGCTCGATGATGGTGCCGTTCATGAAGCTGGAGACCGACGAGGACATCGCCAAGCTCATGGAGCTCACCGACCGGGTGATCGATTGGTGGGCGGAGAACGGCCTGGACCACGAGCGCCTCGGGGAGTGTATCGAGCGCCACGGGATCCAGACCTTCCTCAGCGCGGCGGGTCTGGAGGCGATCCCCGAGATGGTCGAGTACCCGCGCGACAATCCGTACTTCAAGGCGGACTACTAAAGAATCTGCTGCGCAGATTCTTGAAGGGGCTGCGCCCCCCGGGAGCTCCCCGGGGGGCGTTTTGTTTCCCCAGGTTTCGTGCCGAGAGCGGGTTCCCGTGGAGCTTCTTCCGGGGAGAGGCTGCGTACTGCCAGCTCGGTAGGCCGCCAGAGAGAGCGGTGCCGGGTATTCGGTTACGCAGATTCTTGAAGGGGCTGCGCCCCCCGGGAGCAAGCTCCCGGGGGGCGCAGCTATTTCGTGGTGCGAGTGCCGGCCACGAAATCGACGAAACGGTGGGGCCAGTCGGGGGTGGCACCGGCATGGAGGTGGGCGTAGGTGGCAACGGTGCGGGCGACGACGATGCCGTCGCCGTTGCCGTCAATCCCGCGGCCGCGGTCGACGTGAAAGGCGAGACCGGCCTCCTCTAGGCCGACGACGTGGGAGTGGTGGAACTCGTGGGCGCGCACCGCCACCCCGCCGCCCCACGGGTGGGCAGCGGTGGGTGTGAGGCCGCAGTAGCCGCCGGCCTGCGGCCGGTCGGTCATCTCCACCGCGCACGGCAGGAGCCCCACCATCTCGTGGTGCTCGTCGCGCCAGGTCAGGGACCGACTGAGGTACATGAGGCCGCCGCACTCGGCGTAGATCGGCAGGCCATCGCGGCCGCGTGCGGCGATCTCGTGTCGGAGGGGGACGTTCGCCTCCAGGCGGGCGGCGTGAAACTCGGGAAAGCCGCCGCCGATGTAGAGGCCGTCTACCGCCGGCAGATGGTCGTCGGATAGCGGGCTGAAGGGGACGAGCTCGGCGCCGGCGGCATCCAGGGCGGCGAGGTTTTCCGGGTAATAGAAGGTGAAGGCGGCGTCGCGGGCGACGCCGAGGCGCACGCGTGGCGCGGTCGGTGGGGGAGTCGTCGGCGGGGGAACGTCGAGGTCGGGGGCGGTGGCGGCGATCTTCCGGATGCGGTCGAGGTCGAGGTGGTCGCGGGCTGCAGCGGCGAGACGCGCGACCACCTCGCCGCACCGCTCCGCCTCCGCCACCGGGGTGATCCCGAGGTGGCGTTGGCGCACCTGGCCGCCGGCGAGACGTGGCAGGGCGCCGAGGATCGGCAGGTCGACGTACCGCTCGATCGCCGCGACCAGCTTTGCCTCGTGGCGGGCGCTCCCCACCTGGTTGAGGACGACGCCGCCGATCCGCGGTTGGGGGGGGAAGTCGCGCATCCCC
>CAZRGD010000152.1:0-6481 GCA_964599505.1 uncultured Nitrospirota bacterium
CTAGGAGGACTACGATGAATGTGCCCATTTCGATGCTCCTGGAAGAGAAGGGGACGACGGTCCACACCGTGTCGCCCGAGACCACCGTCCTCGACACCGTCCACGCCATGAACCGAGAGGGGATCGGTGCGGTGCTGGTGGTGGTGGAAGAGCAGGTGGTGGGCATCTTCACCGAGCGCGACGTCTTGCGTCGGGTGGTCCAGCCGGGGATCGATCCCGCCTCGATCCGGGTCCGGGAGCTGATGACCAAGGAGGTGTGCACCATTGCCCCCACCACCACCACGGACGAGGCGATGGCGGTGATCAACTACCGGCGCTGCCGCCACCTCCCGGTGGTGGAGGACGGCAGGCTGGTGGGGCTGATCTCCAGCGGCGACCTGAACCGCTGGGCGATCCACGGCCAACAGTTCGAGCTGGAGCAGCTCTCCAGCTACATCACGGACCGCTACCCGGCGTGAGGCCGGGATGGGTGGCATCACGGATGAAAGAAGTGGGATCGGAGGCGGTCTGAGAGGCGCTCACCACTGTGGTTGGGGGGGGAGTGCCCATCCGCAAACCGCCGTGTCTGCCGCCGCGTCCACCGGAAGGTAGACGCCCCCGTCGTTCGGCCTCTCCTTTCGCTACCCTCTCTCTGTCACCGTGAGACGGAGGCCCCCCCCCATGAGCGAAAAGAGGCTGTGGCCGGAGCCGAAGATCTGTCGTACGGTCGGATTACAGGCAGACAACCCAAGGGAGTGGCCACCATGAACGACGCTCAGGTCACCGCCGCCATCGGCGGGCGGTTTCTCGTCGAACCCCTGAACCGCGACGAGCTCTTCACCCGCGAGCGGTTCTCCGACGAGCACCGCGACATCGAGGAGATGGTGCGCGACTTCGCCACCGAGCGGATCCGCCCGAACCGCGACGCCCTGGAGACCCTGAACAAGGAGCTCTCCCTCAATCTCCTGCGCGAGATGGGCGAGCTGGGGCTCCTCGGGATCGACATCCCCGAAGCGTACGGCGGCATGGAGCTCGACAAGATCACCACCGCCATCGTCGCCGAGTCCATGGGGCGCAGCTACTCCGCCTCCTTCTCGGTGGTCTTCTCGGTGCAGACCGGGATCGGCTCCCTGCCAATCGTCTGGTTCGGCACCCCGGAGCAAAAGCAGCGCTACCTGCCGAAGCTGGTGACCGGCGAGTGGGTCGGCGCCTACGCCCTCACCGAGCCGTCGGCCGGCTCCGATGCACTCTCCGGCAAGACCAATGCAGTCCTCTCGGAGGATGGCCGCCACTACGTGCTGAACGGCGAGAAGCAGTTCATCACCAACGCCGGCTGGGCGGACATCTTCACCGTCTTCGCGCAGGTCGACGGGACACGTTTCTCCGCCTTCCTCGTGGAGCGCGACACCCCGGGGCTGGAGGTGGGGGCGGAAGAGCACAAGATGGGAGTGAAGGGCTCTTCCACCGCGCCGCTGGTCCTCAAGGATGTGCGGGTCCCGGTGGAGAACCTCCTCTACGAGGTGGGTAAGGGGGCGACCATCGCCTTCAACGCCCTGAACCTCGGCCGCTTCAAGCTCGCCGCCTCGGACATCGGTGGGAGCAAGTCGGTCTTCGAGGAGGCGGTGCGCTACGCCAAGGGGCGGCGCCAGTTCGCCCAAGCGATCAGTAACTTCGACGTCATCAAGGGGAAGCTCGCCGACATGGCGGTGCGCATCTACGCCGCCGACTCGATGGCCTACCGCACCATCGGCATGATCCAGCAGGCGGTGGACCGCCTCGACAAGTCGGCCCCCGACTACTACATCCACATGGGCGAGGCGACCGAGCGGTACGCCATCGAGACGTCGATGACCAAGGTGTACGGCAGCGAGACCCTCGGGATGGTGGCGGACCACGGGGTGCAGATCCTCGGCGGCTACGGCTTCATCGAGGAGCTCCCCATGGCCGGGCCGTACCGTGACACCCGCATCGACCGGATCTGGGAGGGGACGAACGAGATCAACCGCCAGATCGTCACCGGCACGATGATGAAGCGGGCGGTCCTGGAGGAGTTGCCGATCCGCGACCAGATCCGCACCATCGACGCCTTCCTCGATGCAGAGCCGGCGGCCGCCGGTGGCCCGCTGGACGCCGAGTGGATGGCGATCGAGACCGGCAAGCGGCTCGCCCTGTCGCTCCTGCACGAGGCGCTCAACGCGTTCAGCCAGGACCTGAAGCACGAGCAGCAGCTCATGGAGATCCTCGCCAACATGTTCATCGAGCTCTACACCGCCGAGTCCACCGTCGGCCGCGCCGGAAGCCTCGACCCACAGGCGGCGGAGCAGCCCACGGCGGTGAAGATCGCCCGGGTGCAGGCGGCGGAGGCGTCGATCCGGCTGCTCAATCTGGCGCTTACCGGTCTCAACGGGATCTTCCGCGGCGACCTCCCGGTGGCGATGGTCGAGCGGCTACGCCGTTTCCAGGTGCGGATGATCCCGCGCACCGACATCATCCGCCTGAAGCGCGACATCGCCGAGTACGCCTGCGCCAAGGACGGCTATCCATTTTAAAGACGATTTCACCGCAGAGGCGCAGAGAGCGCAGAGAACTACATGGGAAAAATATTTGTTTCGTCTTTTCTACCATGAAGGACATGAAGAGCATGAAGACTTACCGTAAACTCTTCATGTCCTTCATGCTCTTCATGGTGAAAAAGATCTAATCTAAATTGTTCAGAGAACAACGTATTTTTTTGGCACCAAAGGAGTAAAGAGATAGATGAAAAGAAATATGGCTTTGAAATCCAATGTTGTTCTCTGTGTCCTCTGTGTCTCTGTGGTGAAACAAACGACGCGAACGTCTACAACGAAAGGCTAGGAGAGAATCATGGCCGAACACAACTCCGTCATCGTCGACGCGGTGCGCTCCCCCATCGGGGTGAAGCACGGCCGCATCATCGGCATCCGCTCCGACGACCTCTGCGCCCAGGTGGTCCGCGCCCTGCTGGATCGACAGCCGGCGGTGACGCCGGCGGCGGTCGAGGACGTGGTGGTGGGATGTGCCTTCCCCGAGGGGCCGCAGGGGATGCTCCTCGGCCGCTCGGTGGCGATCCTCGCCGGCCTACCGAAGGAGTGCGGCGGCAAGGTGGTCAACCGCTTCTGCGGCTCCTCCATGGACGCCGTCCACCAGCTCTCCACCGCCATCGAGGCGGGTGACCTCGACGTCGGCATCGCCGCCGGGGTGGAGGACATGTTCTCCATCCCCATGGGCGGCTTCGCCCCCGACTTCCACCCGAAGCTCGCCGCCGAGCAGTTCTACATCGGCATGGGCGAGACCGCCGAGAACCTGGCGAGCGACGGCGACATCTCGCGCGCGGACCAGGAGGCGTTCGCCATCGCCTCGCACGAGAAGACCCTGGCGGCGCAGGCCGAGGGACGGTTCGGCAACGAGATCGTCCCGGTCACCGTGGCCGACGGCTCGGTGGTGGACAGGGACGAGGGGCCCAGGCAGCCGGACGTGGAAAAGATCCGCTCCCTCAAGCCCGCCTTCCTCAAGGGCGGCTCGGTGACCGCCGCCACCTCCAGCCCCCTGTCCATCGGCGCCGCCGCCGTCCTGCTGACCAGCCGCGCCTTTGCCGAAGCCCACGGCCTGACGCCGCGCGCCACGATCGTCGGCCGGGCGGTGGCCGGAGTCGACTGGACCCGCATGGGCAAGGGTCCCCTGCCCGCCACGGCGAAGGCCCTGGCGAAGGCGGGGGTCGGGCTGGAAGAGATCGACACCATCGAGCTCAACGAGGCGTTCGCCGCCCAGTCCATCTACGTGATCCGCGAGGGCGGCTGGCCGATGGAGAAAATCAACCTCAACGGCGGCGCCTGCGCTCTCGGCCACCCCCTGGGGTGCTCCGGGGCGCGCATCCTCACCACCCTGATCAACGTGATGGAGCAGCGCGACACCCACCTCGGCCTGGCGACCATGTGCATCGGCACCGGCCAGGGGATCGCCACGGTGATCCGGCGGCCGTAGCACCACACCCGCCTTGCGCGACCCACACGACGACGCAGATCCCATCACACGGCAAAGCCATGGAAACCAACATCGAGAAGGTTGCGGTCCTCGGGGCAGGGGTGATGGGGGCGCAGCTCGCCGCCCACTTCGCCAACGCCGGCCTCCCGTGCCTCCTGTTCGACATCTCTCAGGAGGCGGCACTCAAGGGGGTGGAGCACGCTACCAAGCTGAAGCCGGCGCCGCTCTTCAAGCCGGCCAACGCGCGACGGATCACCCCGTGCAACTACGACGACCACCTCGCTCTGCTCGGCGAGGCGGACTGGGTGGTGGAGGCGGTGGCGGAGCGGCTGGAGATCAAGCACGCCCTCTTTGAACGCATCGCCCCCCACCTCGGCGCCGATGCGATTCTCTCCTCCAACACCTCGGGGCTACCCCTTGCCGACCTCGCTGCGGTGCTCCCGGCCCCGCTGCGAGAGCGGTTCCTCATCACCCACTTCTTTAACCCACCGCGCTACATGCACCTCCTGGAGCTGGTACGCGGCGCGGCGACAAGCGATGCGGTGATGAAGCGGATCGCTACCTTCGGCGAGGAGCGCCTCGGCAAGGGGATCGTCTACGCCAAGGACACGCCCAACTTCATCGGCAACCGGGTCGGCGTCTACTCCCTGCTGATCACCCTGAAGAGCGCCATCGACATGGGGCTCACCGTGGAGGAGGTGGACAGGCTCACCGGTACCCTCGTGGGACGGGCAAAGAGCGCCACCTTCCGCACCGCCGACCTGGTGGGACTCGACACCCTCGCCCACGTGATCGCCACCAGCTACGACCGCGGCGAAGGCGACGAGGAGCGCGACCTCTTCCAGCCGCCCGAGCTCCTCACCCGCCTGGTGGCCGAGGGGCGGCTCGGCCAGAAGAGCGGCGCCGGCTTCTACCGCAAGGAGCCAGACCGGACGATCCTCTCCATCGACCTCACCACCGGCGAGTACGGCCCGCAGAAGCGGGTCCGCCTCGACGGCTATCGTCTGGCGAAGGAGCGCTACACCGTGGGCGGCCGGATCGCCGCCCTCGCCTACAGCGACGACAAGGCGGGCCGCTTCTTCTGGCGCACCCTGTCGCGCACCCTGATCTATGCGGCGAACCGCATCCCCGAGATCAGCGACGACATCGTCCATGTCGACCACGCCCTGCGCTGGGGCTTCGGCTGGGAGCTCGGCCCCTTCGAGACGTGGGACGCGATCGGCGTGGCGCGCGCCATCGAGCGGATGGAGGCGGAGGGGAGCCCCGTACCCGCGTGGGTCACCGAGATGGTCGCCTCCGGCCGGCACAGCTTCTACGCGGTCGAGAGCGGCACCCGGAGCTACTACGACCCGGTGGCCAAGCAGACGCCGGAGGTCCGCCGCAACCCGATGGCCGTCGACCTCACCCTCGCCCCCGCCCAGGGGCGGGTGGTAGAGCGCGACTGGAGCGCGTCGCTCATCGACCTGGGCGACGGCGTCCTCGATTGCGCCTTCCACTCGATCCTCCAGGCGGAGCTGAACCCGATCGACGGCTCGGTGGTCGACACGATCAACCGCGGCCTCGACCTGGTGGAGGCGGGCCGCTACCGCGCCCTGGTCATCGGCCACCAGCAGGCGAACTTCTGCGCCGGGGCCAACCTCGCCCTCATCCTCGGCCTGTGTGAGCGCGGCGACTGGCAGACCCTGGAGCGGGCGGTGGCGCAGCTCCAGGAGACCAACCAGCGGATCCGCTTCTGCACGGCGCCGGTGGTCGCCGCCCCCTTCCAGCTCACCCTCGGCGGCGGCTTCGAGCTCATCGCCCCGGCGGCGGCGCGGGTGGCGGCGGCGGAGCTCTACTGCGGCGCGGTGGAGGTGGGGGTGGGGCTCATCCCCGGCGGCGGCGGCAACCTCCGGCTGCTGCTGAACCTCATGGCCAACGGCGGCCGGCGAGCGGCACGCAACGTCTACGCGGTGGTCCAGGGGGCCTTCCAGACCATCGGCTTCGCCAAGGTCGCCACCTCTGCCGAGGAGGCGAAGTACCTCGGCTACCTCCGCAAAGAGGACACGGTGGTGATGAACCCGGACCACCTCATCGGCCGCGCCAAAGAGCGCGCCGCGGAGCTCGCCGACGGCTACACCCCACCTACCTACCGCGACGACCTGCTCCTCCCCGGCAGCGGTGCGGCCACCGCGATGATCGCGGCCCTGCGCGGCTTCCGCGCCCAGGGGGTGATCAGCGACCACGACATGCTCATCGGGCAGAAGCTCGCCTACGTGCTCACCGGCGGCGACCGCGCCGGTCTCACCCGGCCGGTGGACGAGCAGTACCTGCTCGATCTCGAGCGCGACGCCTTTCTCTCCCTCGCCGGCGAGCCCCTGACCCAGGCGCGCATCGCCCACATGCTCAAAAAAGGGAAGCCTTTACGAAACTGAGGTGCCGCCCGTGAAAAACTGGCGGGCACAGTGGCAGCCCTGAAGGCCGATTCACCACAGAGGCACAGAGAGCACAGAGAGCACAGAGA
>CAZRGD010000153.1:0-6454 GCA_964599505.1 uncultured Nitrospirota bacterium
GGCCTCGCCGTAGCCGCGGCCGCGGCCGGCGACGGACCGGCGCCGGGCATCATGGCCGTGCCTCCCAGCGCGGGAAGGTGGGAAGGGCCTCGGGGTCGAGGCCGAGGAGGTCGAGGGTGGCGGTGAGGAGCGCCGCGTAGCTCTCGCGCGTGACCGGCTGGGTGCCGTGGCCGAGGATCGACTGGTTGCGCGCATCCAGCAGCGACCGCAGGGTGGGCCACGCCGCCTCGAAGCGCGCCCCGAGGGGGTCGCCGAGGGCGGCCAGCAGCCGGTAGGTGGCCAGCAGCGGGAGCTGGAGACACTCTTTGTCCTTGCTCCAGTAGTGGGCGCGGTACTCCTCGCGCAGCGGCTCGGGCACCGCCTCCGGATCGATCTTGCCGTTGTCGAGGTGGTGGTCCCGGCGCAGGGTGAGCTTACCGAGCTTCTCCACCGCGGCGTAGAGGCGGGCCACTGCGTCCTCGTACTTCTCCTCCAGCACTGCCCGGCGGATGGCGTTGGCCACCAGGTCGGCGACGTAGGCACGGGGGTGGGCCTGGGAGATGTCGGTGAGCCGTGCCGACGCCGCCTGCGCCTGCTCCAAAAAGGGGCGCTCGGGAGACTCGGCATCGAGGAGACCGATCGACTCGTGGAGCTTGCCCAGGGCCTGGCCGAGGGCCCTGGCCGCCCCCTTGTGGTCGAAGCGGTCCCAGCGGTCGAAGCCGTCCACCACCTGGGCGAGGCGGCGGTAGAGGGGGCGGCGCGCCTCCGGGACCCGCTCGGCGAGGGATTCGAGGCGCTCGCGTGCCGGGGCGTAGCGGGCGCGGTTAAAGAGAAGGGCCACCTCCTTGAGCCGCTCGACGCCGAGGACCTCCCACGGGTTGGCGGGATAGAACATCTTCTCGCGACCGCCGAGCACGACGCCGAGCCCCCCCTTCGTGCGGGCGCCATCTCCCTCCTCCCGCCCGCCCACATAGCTGTAACCACAGCCGAGGTCGATGGTCGCCAGGGCGAGAGCAGCGGACATGTTCTTGGTGCCGCCGGTATAGTCCACCACCATCTCGGGGCCGGCCACGCGCCACATGCGCAGGCAGCGCCGGACGCCGTCACGGGCGCACTCGTAGGCGGGCACCAGCCGCTCGGCCGACTCGGTGGTGAGGACCTCGTCGTCCTGCGGCCGGAAGCAGAGGCCCGGGCGGATGTCCTGGTTCACCAGATGGCGCGATCCCTCGGAGCAAAAATAGACGACATAGTCCGGTCGCTGCTCGTTGAGCGAGAAGAGGATCGGGTCCGGGGTGCCGCCCACGGAGACGACCATCATGCGGGGGTTGTCTGACCTTTTTTCGTCTTCCATGAGCTCTCCGTGCGGATGGGGGAACAACGGCTGGGGTTGTCTCGCCGGACATCGTGCGGTTTACCGAAGCTGAGCTTGGAGGTCTACCAGCGAAACCTTCGCCTTCGCTACGAGAAGGCCATCACCAGAATCCGATCACAAGGATGAGGACGATCACCACGGTCACGAGGTAGATGAGTCCTGCCGTCGCCGAGTAACCGTAGGCATTCGACACGATCTTGAAGACGATGGCCGCAAGCAGGTACCACGCCCAGCGGCGAACCTTGCGGCGTGGCGACTCGTCCTCGGACGGTGCCCGGGAGCCACCACCGGTCTGCCCCTCACGCTCCTCACACCACGCGGCGAGGCGATCCACGAGGGGTTTCCGGTTCTGCTTCCACGCCTCACTCGGGCCGAGGAAGAGCACGGTAAGGAGGCCCACCGGCGGCAGGCAGAAGGCCACGAGACCGAGAAAGATGCCGTTGCGCCCCCAGCCGTCGGCCCACAGCCCGACAAACAGGCCGCTGGCTGCGAAGCCGAGCCAGAACGGCTCCAGCACTGTCTGAGTTTCACCCATCATCACGATTCCCGAGCACGTGGCCCGAATCCCCCGACGTCGCGCAGCGACCTTCATTTTTCGCGCAGCGAAAAACGTTCAGAAGAAATCCGGAAAGTCGGTCTCCTCCGCCGCGTCCAGGAAGGCGGTGGTCTCCAGCATTTTGCAGGTGGGGCACTCGCCGGGCAGGGGGCCGGGGACATCTCCGGCGCAGCGGCGGCAGAAGATCCGCCCGCAGGCGGTGCACACGGCGGTGACCGGCTCCTCCGGGTGGAGGGGGCAGAATCGATGGCTCTGGTAGCTCTCCTCGTCCATGGCGTGTCTCCCGTGGGGGCTGGATAGTGCTGACTCCCCTGGCCCCAAGAATGACAGGGATCACGAGCATCCCGTCCTCCCACAAGCTTGCCGCACCGACCCTCCCCATCCCGTGTCCAGGGTCCAAATCTGATTTTGTGCAGCAAAACCGGCTCGACCAGCCGCCGCCGTCGCGGTAGATTTCGCGCCCAACAGGAGGAGCGATGAGAGCGACGAACTTTGTGAAGACGGCCCTGTGGGGGTTCACCATTCTCGCGGGGGTCTTTTTTCTCTCGGTGCCGCGGATGGCCGAGTGGATGGAACATCACAACGATGCCAAGGTCGAGGCGATGGGATTTACTCCGAGCTCGGTCCTTATGAAGGAGGGCAGGATCCCCAAAGCCGAGCTTGCCAAGCGCGCCGCCGGCCGGTTCGGCCCCGACACCTTGAATGGCCGCACCCCGGGTCAGTGATGCCCTCCGTCGATCTGATCTACATCGTCGTGGTGGTCGCTATCGGTCTGTTCGGGGACATGATCATCCTGTCGGTGAAACGGCAGTACCGAGAGGAGGAGCGGCGGAAGGCCGAGGTGAACGGCGGTCAGGCAGCTACCCCGACCGGCAGTAGCCACCACTGACGCCTCTCTACACCCTTTGGCGCGGTTTGGGCCGATCGCAGCCCATCGAAATGACCCAGCTGTAGCTCGAGCTTGATGCACGTCCCGCACCACCGCGGGAACCCTTTAGGAGGAGAAGATGAACGCACGCTCGCAAGCGGACATCCGAGTGATGCGCGCCTATGCCATCTGGACGGTGGTGTGGGGGGTCGTGGGGATGGCGGTAGGCGTCATGATCGCCGGCCAGCTCTTCGATCCGGCGCTCAACTTCGCCAACACGCCGCTCGGCCCGTACCTCACCTACGGCCATCTGCGGCCGCTGCACACCAACTCCCTGATCTATGGCTTCGGCGCCGGATCCTTCTTCTGTATGCAGTTCTACATGGTGAGAAGGCTGTGCCGGGTGAACCTCTTCTCCGCCGGCCTGGCGCGCTTTCAGCTCTGGCTGTGGAACATCACCGTGGTCCTTGCGGCGCTGTCGCTGCTGGCCGGGATGAACACCTCGAAGGAGTACCACGAGCTCGAGTGGCCGATCTCGCTGCTGATCGTGGTCATCTGGGTCTGCTTCACGGTCAACGTGATCGGGACCATCTACCGGCGGCGCGAGCGGGAGATGTACACCTCGCTGTGGTACATGATCGGAGCGCTGATCGGGGTGGCGATCCTGTTCGTCGGCAACGGCATCCAGGTACCGGTGTCGCTCTTCAAGTCGTACTCGATCTACGCAGGGGTGAACGACGCCAACGTCCAGTGGTGGTGGGGCCACAACGCGGTCGCCTTCTTCTTCACCTTCACCCCGACGGCGATGGTCTATTACCTTCTGCCGAAGGTGACCAAGGCGCCGATCTACTCGCACCGCCTCTCCATGTTCGGCTTCTGGGGGCTGATGTTCTTCTATCTGTGGACCGGCGCCCACCACCTGATCCTCACCCCGATCCCCGAGTGGCTGCAGACGGTGGCGATCGCCTTTTCCATGATCCTCATCGCCCCGTCGTGGGCGACGGTGATCAACACCTACATGAGCATGCAGGGCCGCTGGGAGCAGATGCGTGACAACTACCTGGTGAAGTTCCTCGTCGTCGGGGTCACCTTCTACGGCCTGCAGACGATCCAGGGGCCGCTACAGGCGCCGCGCCTCTTCTCGCAGCTCATCCACTACACCGACTACGTCCCCGGCCACGTCCACATGGGGACCATGGGCTTCTACGCGATGATCATCTTCGCCGCCCTCTACTATGCGGTGCCTCGATTGTGGAAGACGGAGATCTACAGTGAAGGGCTGGCCAACACCCACTTCTGGCTCGCCCTGGTGGGGCAGCTCACCTACAACATCACCATGTGGATCGCCGGGATCCAGCAGGGCGCGATGCTGAAGCAGATCGGCCCCGACGGGTCGCTGGCCTACACCTTCGTGGAGACGGTCACCCGCATCGTCCCGTACTGGAAGATGCGCGCCGCCGGCGGGGTCATCTTCTTCATCGGGGCGCTGCTGTTCGCCTACAACATCTTCATGACCATCGCCCGGTCGAAGAGCGAGCTGGCGGCGGAAGAGGCGTACGCATAGGGGGCCTTCGGCCCCCAGGGGTTAGGGATTAGGGGTTAGGGGCTAGGGATGGACGGCCCTTCGGGCCGAACAAGATGCCGATGGAAGCTACCCACAGAAAGATCATCGCCGGCCGCAGGCCGGCACCTCCCCTAGCCCCTAGGAGTCTGTCGGACTTATGCGATCGTCGCGAGGGAAAGCGGGCTCGAGCCAGAATTGCGCCCCGTTCGAGGCGCATAGTGGGCCTATGCAACGAAGAACGGGGCACGATTCTGGCCGAGATCCGCTTTTCCGTAGTAGATCGTGCATAAGTCCGACAGGCTCCTAGTCCCTAACCCCTAGCCCCTGCTCGCACAGCGAGCCCCTCTCCCCGTTCTGCTCATCGACACCATCTACTCCGGAGCAGCCCCCATGTACCGCAACCCCACCCTCTTCCTCATCGTCGCCGTCCTCGCCTTCTCGGTGGGGAGCGTGGTCTCCACCGCGGTGCCCTTCTTCCTCAAGTCGACGGTGCCGCCGCTGGCCGACGGCGAGGTGGAGCCGTACACGCCGCTGCAACAGGAGGGGCGTGATATCTACATCCGCGAGGGGTGCAACAACTGCCACACCCAGACGGTGCGCCCCCTCTACTCGGAGGTCCTGCGCTACGGCCCCTACTCGCGCGCCGCCGAGTTCGAGTACGACCGGCCGCACCTGTGGGGCTCACGGCGCACCGGCCCCGATCTGGCGCGGGTCGGCGGCAAGTACCCGGACGCGTGGCACTACCGCCACATGGTCGATCCCCAGTCGATCGTCCCCGGCTCCACCATGCCCCCCTTCCCATGGCTCAAGGAACGCAAGCTCGACACCTCGCACACACGCAAGAAGATGGCGGTCCTCGGCATGCCGGCGAACGCGGATGAGATGGCCGAGCTCGACGGGGTGACCGAGCTCGACGCCCTGGTCGCCTACCTCCAGTGCCTCGGCACCGCGATCGCCCGTCCCGAGATCACCGCCCCGGAAGACCTGGAAAATCCATACGCGAACCTCACAGGTGAGAAGCGCGACGCGATCATCAGCGAGGGCGAGGAGCTCTTCATGGACACCTGCGCCGGCTGCCACGGCATCGAGATGAAAGGCGACGAGGGGACCGGGATCACCGGTGCCCAGCTCATCGACAAGGAGCCCGGCGACGAGGCGGATATCGTCACCACCGCGTGGGAGGGGTTCGAAGGCGCCATGCCGAGCTTCGGCCCCAAGCTCGGCGCGAAGCGCCTATGGAAGATCGCCAACTACATCACCAGCAAGTGAGCGCGGCTGCGCCGCGCTCAGGGATGGGGGGTGAGGGATGGGGGATGAGGGAAGGCCAGCCCTGCGGGCTGATGAATCTGCCGATGGAAGCCGCCCACGAAACAACCCTCTGGCCGCGCAGCGGCCAACCACTCCCTCATCCCCCATCCCGGGGCGCGTAGCGCCCCCCATCCCTCACCCCCGCGAGCAACGCGAGCGCGCCCCCTATGTCCGTCACCCTCTACGGCCTCATCACCCTCGCCTGCATTGTGGGGACCGTGGCGATCACGATCTACTACCTCGGCGCGCGCGGGCGGCGGAAGGAGCGGCTGGAGGCCCCCAAGTACAAGATCCTCGATGACGACCGGGACGACTTCCCGGAGGACGACCGGGATGACCCCCCAAAGGAGTAACCCATGGCCAAGAAGAAAGAGCGGGTCCACGAGGTAGTGGACGGCATCACCGAGCGGAGCGACACCAAGCTGCCTCTGGGCTGGGTGATCCTCGCCGTCGGGCTGGTGGCCTTCGCCTGCTACTACATCCCGGCGAACATGCCCCAGTGGGGTGGCTGGTCCGCCTACACCGCCCTGGAGCAGGCGCAGCAGGCACACCAGGCGGACCGGTAGGAGCGGGCTCCTGCCCGTGATCCGCGCCGCAGGCGCGGCCGGCCCGGAGGGCCGGGGTCGGGGGTGCAACCCCCTCCTACCGAGGGACAGGAACCACGCCGCCGGACGTGCAGGACAGTGGTAGGAGCGGGCCATGCCCGCGATCCGCGCCGCAGGCGCGGCCGGCCCCATGGGCCGGTATCGCCGGCGGGAGCCGGCTCCTACCGGCGGCCGGGCGGCCGGGCATCACAACCGGTGGCAA
>CAZRGD010000154.1:0-6428 GCA_964599505.1 uncultured Nitrospirota bacterium
ACGGTGGATGTTCGATGGCTGGAAGTTGGCGTGTGCCGGCCCGGTGGTGTGGGCGAGCATCGCCCCCATGGACGACTCGCGCGGCGGCAGGAGCGGTCCCATGCCGAGGGCGCACCGCGCCGCCGCGACCCCTGCGAGCCAGCCGGAGCCGGTCGACTCCACGTACCCCTCCACCCCGGTCATCTGACCGGCGAAGAAGAGGCCGGGCCGCGCCTTGGCCTCCTGCTCCGGGGTGAGACAGCGGGGTCCGTCGAGGTAGGTGTTGCGGTGGATCGAGCCGAGGCGGAGAAACTCCGCCTCCGCCAGGCCGGGGATCAGACGAAAGACCGCCTCCTGCGCCGGGTAGGTGATCTTCGTCTGGAACCCCACGAGGTTGAAGGCGGACCGCTCCCGGTTCTCTGCCCGGAGTTGGACCGCCGCGTACGGCTGGCGGCCGGTGCGGGGGTCGGTGAGCCCCACCGGCTTCATGGGCCCGAAACGCAGGGTGTCGACGCCGCGCTCGGCGAGGACCTCGATGGGCAGGCACCCCTCGAAGTAGTGGGGCTCCTCAAAGGCGGCCAGCGGCACCCGCTCCGCCGCCATGAGCGCCTCGTAGAAGCGGCGGTACTCGGCCGCGTCCAGCCCACAGTTGAGATAGTCGCCGGTACCCTTGCCGTACCGATCGGCGGTGAAACAGCGGCCCGGGTCGACCGAGTCGGCGGCAACGATCGGGGCGATGGCGTCGTAGAAATAGAGGCGCTCCGCGCCGGTGACGGCCTGGATCGCCTCGGCCAGCGGCGCCGAGGTGAGCGGCCCGGTGGCGACCACCACGATCCCCTCCTTGGGCAGCTCCGTCACCTCTTCGCGCACCACGTCGATCATCCGGGTCGCCCGGAGCCGCGCCTCCACCTCCGCCGACATCCGTGCCCGATCCACCGCCAGGGCCTGGCCCGCGGGGACCCGTGCGGCGTCGGCGGCGGCGAGGATCACCGAGCCTCCGATGCGCAGCTCCTGCTTCAGCGCCCCGACCGGGCTCTCAGGGCGGTCCGAGCGCAACGAGTTCGAGCACACCAGCTCGGCGAGGTCGCCGGTCCGATGCGCCTCCGTGGAGTGGTACGGTCGCTGCTCGAAGAGGCGCACCGCGCACCCGAGCCGCGCCGCCTGAAACGCCGCCTCACACCCGGCCAGCCCACCGCCGATGACCGTGATTTCCACCATGGGCCGGGAGTGTAGCGGTACCAGCTTCACTGGATCAGGCCCGGAAAGACGAACGCCCCGGGGCCGGTAGCGGCTCCCGGAGAGTGGCCGCGCTGAGGGACCTGCAAGGGACAGCCCTGTGGTGGCCTCCCCGTGGAGATGCTTAACCCATAGAAACAGTTGGCGCGCCCGGCAGGGTTCGAACCTGCGACCTACGGCTTAGAAGGCCGTTGCTCTATCCGGCTGAGCTACGGGCGCCAGAGCCCTGCTGGGCCGCTTTCCGGTGGATGGTCGGGGCGAGAGGATTTGAACCTCCGACTCCCTGCTCCCAAAGCAGGTGCGCTACCAGACTGCGCCACGCCCCGCGGCGGGGTGGGAGTATAGGGGGAAGGGGGAGGCACGGGGAACCGGGGGTGGTCGCCCATAATCGTCGGTTCCAAATCGGTATCGGTATCGGTATCGAAATCCGCCCCCTACCGCTGGTCCACGATGTGGATCATAGATCGAGCTGTCCTGAACTCCAGTCCTCCGGCCGGATCCTGGCCTGGGACGAGACCCGATTCCGATCCCGATCCCGATCCCGATCCCGATTTCGATACTCCACCCGGCTGCTTCACCCTGTGGGTGCGTGGCAGCGGGGCTCATGGGTGTGGCAACCGCTTGCCGCGGCGGCGAAAAAGTGGAGTGGAGACGATCAGAGCCGATGATCAGGGGCCGGGGCCGTCGGTGTCGTGGCGCGTCGGCGATCGCCTCACGGTCTGCCGTCGGCGGCGCTGAGGAGGGGACGGCCCTGGGCGAGGGCCTTCTCGACGGCGTCGAGGTCGAAGGCGTGCCACTGGGCCATCGCGTCGGTGGCGCTGCGGTGGAGGGTCTCCCACTGATTCGCGGACAGGTGGGCAGTGGGGGTGCGGAAGGTGACGGCGAGGCGCATGCGGGTGAGGCAGGTGAGGACCCGCTGCGCACGCGCCGCAACTCCCGACGCTCCCTTCGCCGGGTGGCAGCCGCGGCAGGTGGCGGCGACGGTCTGCTGGGTGAGGACCCGGGAGCCTACCGAGGTGTGGCAGGTGTGGCAGTAGGCGGCCTTGTCGCCCTCCACGAGGCGGCGGAAGTGGGCGGAGCGGGCGAAGGCGCGGTACTTGGCGATGTGGCAGCTACCACACACCTTGGCGGCCAACAGGCGGGTCTCGGCGGTGTTGCCGCCGCCCACCGGGGTCATCCCGTGGTGGGCCTTGGGCGCCGCGGTAGCACTACCATCGCCGCCGTGGCAGGAGACGCAGTCCACCTCGACCTGGCCGTGGAGGGACTCCTGCCAGTCGCGGAAGGTGTGCTCCCACGCTGCCTTCTGCGGGATGAGGGCGTGACAGGTGGTGCAGGTGTCCGCGCTGCAGAGGGCTGGGATGAGGAGGATCCCCAGCCAGAGGGCGATGTGTCCGGTCATGGTGCTCTTCCTGGGGGAGCTGCGTCGTGTCGCGGTGACGCATGTGGAGCTCTGGTTGGCGTTCTCCGTGGTGGCCGTGGGTGGAGAAGAGAGCGCGATTGAACAAATCTAATCACTAAAATACCACTTATGGTGGTTATGCATAGATTGGACGAACGATTTTGTGGCAGATCCCTTCGCCGTGAGGTGGTGACGGTTACGGTTCGGTCTGCCTCCACTGCGCGGACCTCTCCGGCGACGGACAACGATGCACCGCTACCTTTCGATCTCTCCACCGTTTCGCCATCCTGTGGCGTAGGAGGTGGGTGTGGCGTTGTTTCAGGATCAGGTGGTGGTGCTACGGCTCTACCCGTACCGGGACCGTGATCGGGTGGTCCACACCCTGTCGCGGGAGCGGGGGCGTCTCGGGCTTCTTGCCCGCGGCGCCCGGTCGCCACGCGGTGCTCTGGCGCCAAGGCTGATGGTGGGCAATCGGCTGGAGGTGACCTATCACCGCGGCCCCAATGCGTCGCTGGGCACCCTGCGCGAGGTGAGCCTGGTGGAGGACCACCAGGGGCTCCAGGGCGATCTCGATGCATTTGCTTCTCTGGAGGTGATGGTGGAGGTGGCCGACCACCTGGCCCACGAGGGGTCGCCCGAGCCCACCCTGTTCGACGCCCTGTGTGGCGGCCTTGTTGCCCTCGAAGAGGGTGCGGCGCGGCGTGGTCTGGTGGCCTACCTCGTCGCCGCCCTGGCGGCGACCGGCCTGTGGGGCGGCGGCGGTCGGTGCGAGCACTGTGGCCGATCGTGGGCAGGGGAGATTCGCGAGTTGGCGGGTGAGGGTCACGCCCTCTGGTGTGGTCGTTGCGCCGGTGAGCGTGGCCGCCCCTTTCCCGTGGGGCTGCTTCTGGCGCTGGCGCGGATTGCTGTGGAGGGAGAGGGGGGGCGGGTGGTCCTCACCCGGGAACAGGAGGGGCGGGCGATCCGGTGGTTGACCGGCCGAATCGAGGGGCAGAGCCGGCGGCGGTTGAAGAGTGCGGCGTTTTTGGATGCCTTGTAGCCGGTGAGTGGCACAGGACTGCGGGTAGAAGGTAGGAGCGAGCTCCTGCTCGCGATCCGCGGCCTCCGGCCGCGGCCGGCCCTCTGGGCCGGTTTCGCCGGCAGGAGCCGGCTCCTACCGGCGACAAGACCCCCCGGCGGCGCCCAAAAACCGTGGTGTCGGCCGCAGGCCGACACCACCTACCCCCCCTCTCGCGAGCGAGGCGAGCTGAAGGGGCGCGCCTAGCGCGCCCCTTCAGCTACACCCCATGGAGGTGCCGCAGTTGAGGCACTTGTAGCAGGCGCCGTTGCGCACCGTGATGTGGCCGCAGTTCTCGCAGAAGGGGGCATCGCCGAGGGTGGCGAGTTGCTGCATCTGCGGGTCGGCGGTGGTCTGTGCGCTGCCGGCGGAGACCGCCTTGGGGGTGGGGATGTTGCGTACGGTGAGCTTCGCCGATGCCGCCTTGGAGGCCGGCGGCGTGCTCTCGTCGTTCGGGGAAAGACGATCGGAGCCGGCGTCGGTAATCTGCTCCACCTTCTCCGGCGGCACCTGGACGATGTCGGTGCGCCCGAGGTAGTCGAGGCCAATGACGCGGAAGACGTAGTCGATCATCGAGGTGGCCATCTTGATGTTCGGGTGGCCCTCGACCATGCCGCTCGGGTTGAAGCGGGTGAAGGTGAAGGTGTCGACGAACTCCTCCAGGGGGACGCCGTACTGGAGTCCCTTGGAGATGGCGATGGCGAAGCAGTTCATCAATGAGCGGAAGGCGGCGCCGTCCTTGGCGAGGTCGATGAAGATCTCGCCGAGGGTACCGTCCTCGTACTCGCCGGTGCGGAGGTAGATCTTGTTGCCGCCGACGCTCGCCTCCTGGGTCCACCCCTGACGCCTGGCCGGCAGCTTCCAGCGGGTCGGGGTGGTGAAGCCGGCCTTGCCCTCGCGCGACAGGTCGCGCGCCTCGCGCGGGCTGCGGACGTGGGGGATCTCGGCCTCGGCCGACGCCTCGGTTTCGTGGCCGGCGGCGCCGGCGCTGCTCAGGGGCTGGGAGAGCTTGCAGCCGTCACGGTAGATGGCCACCGCCTTCAGCCCCAGGGTCCACGCCAGGTGGTAGGCCTGCTCGATCTCCTCCACGGAGGTCTCGTACGGCATGTTGATGGTCTTGCTGATTGCGCCGGAGACGAAGGGCTGGGCGGCGCCGAGCATGCGGATATGTCCCGTGGGGGCGATGGAACGGGTTCCATCTCGACCACAGCGCGAGGCGCAGTCGAAGACCGGCAGGTGGTCCGCCTTCAGGTGCGGTGCACCCTCCAGGGTGTGATGGCCGCAGATGATGTCGCTCGCCTCCTGCACCTGCTCAGGGGTGAACCCGAGGGCGGAAAGGAGGTCGAATTCCGGGTCATTGGCCAGGGTGGGGTCGAGACCGAGGCGGGCGAAGGCCTCCTCTCCGAGGATCCGACCGTTGATCGCGCCGGCAAGGTCGAAGGCCGACGGCAGCGCCTGCTCGATGTGCCGGCAATCCACCTCGCCGAGGCCGCGGCGAATGAGCGCCTCACAGTTGATGTGCGGGGCGCCGGAGAGGTGGTTGGTGCCGAGGGCGTAGGTGAGAATGTTGTGAATCTCTTCGTTGTGGTAGCCGAGGGTCTGAAGGGCGGCGGCGAGTGACTGGTTGGCGATCTTCAGGTAGCCGCCGCCGGCGAGCTTCTTGAACTTCACCAGGGCGTAATCGGGCTCGATGCCGGTGGTGTCGCAATCCATCAGCAGGCCGATGGTGCCGGTGGGGGCGATGGCCGAGACCTGGGCGTTGCGGAAGCCGTGGGTTTCGCCGAGGGCCACCGCGCGGTCCCACGCGGCGTGGGTCGCGGCGAGGAGGTCGTCGGGGCAGAGGCGCTGGTCGAGACCCTGGGGGAGGGTGGAGAGCCCCTCGTAGGCGTCACGGTCATCGTAGGCGGCGGCGCGGTGGTTGCGGACCACCTGCGCCATGGCTTCGCGGTTCGCCTCGTAGTCCGGGAAGGGGCCGAGGATCTCGGCCATCTCCGCGGAGGCGGCGTACGCCTCGCCGGTCATGATGGCGGTCATCGCCGCCGCCACCGCGCGGCCCTCGGCGGAGTCGTACGGCAGGCCCCGGCGCATGAGGAGCGAGCCGATGTTGGCGTAGCCGAGTCCGAGGGTGCGGTAGAGGTAGGAGAGGCGGGCGATCTCGGCGCTCGGGAACTGCGCCATGAGGACCGAGATCTCCAGGACTACCGTCCACAACCGGATCGCGTGGCGGTAGCCGTCGATGTCGAAGTTGCCCTGGCCGTCTTCGAACTTCACCAGGTTGAGGCTCGCCAGGTTGCACGCCGTGTTGTCGATGAACATGTACTCGGAGCACGGGTTCGAGGCGCGGATCGGGCCGGCGGCGGGGCAGGTGTGCCAGTCGTTGATGATGGTCTCGAACTGCAGGCCCGGGTCGGCGCATCCCCACGCTGCGTTGGCGATCCGCTCCCACAGCTCGCGCGCCTTCACCTTCTTGCAGGTGCTGCCGTCGGTGCGCCAGTGGAGGTCCCAGGTGGTGTCTTCCTCCACCGCCTTCATGAAGGCGTTGGGGACGCGCACCGAGTTGTTGGCATTCTGTCCGGAGACGGTGGCGTAGGCGTCGCCGTTGAAGTCGGCGTCGTAGCCGGCGGCGATGAGCGCCGCCACCTTCTGCTCCTCCTCCATCTTCCAGTCGATAAACTTCTCGATGTCCGGGTGGTCGAGGTCGAGGCAGACCATCTTCGCCGCCCGCCGGGTGGTGCCGCCCGACTTGATGGCGCCCGC
>CAZRGD010000155.1:0-6414 GCA_964599505.1 uncultured Nitrospirota bacterium
CCGCAGAAGGGCCTGAATCGGCGGCCGAATGCCGAAGGATTGCAGAATCTAGGTGGCACCCGAGACGGGTAGGCTCCGGGTTACCGCGGCGGCCGCTTGCGGTGCGGTACGCGGCCGAGGCCGATCCAGTCGGGGGGGCGGCTCAGGGGACGGGCGGTGGCCCAGAGCAGCAGGCAAACCGAGCCGGCGAAGGAGAGCCATGGGAGACCACGTTCCGGGTGGACGGCGTAGCCGAGCCAGGCGCCGCCGCCCCACAGCAGGGCGGCGAAGCCGGTGAGGCCGCGCCGTACCACCGCCAGGAAGATCTTCTCCTGCTCGTGGGCGCTGCGGGGGTGGATGTGGACGCGCAGCTCGTCGCGGTCGGCGCGGTCCATGACCCGTTGCATGGAGCGGTAGAGGTGCTTGAGGCCGTCGGCCTCCTCGTTGACCAGCTCGCGGACCGTCCGTTTGACCCCGAGATCCTCCTCCCGCATCAGCTTGCGGATCACCGGGACGATGTCGCGCACGCCGTTGTAGTTGGCCTTCCACGCGGTCCCCAGCCCCTCTACCAGGGTGGCGGTCTTGAAGAAGTAGACGAGCTCCGGCGGTAGGCGGAAGGGGAAGTCGTAGAAGGTGGAGAGGATCTCGTTGGCGATCTCGGAGACCCGCCGGGTGGTGATGTCGTCGCGGTTGAGGACCTGGTACATGCGCTGCGCCGCGTGCTGCAACAGGGCGGTGTTCGCCTCGTCGCGGATCATCCCGAGGCGGTGGTAGGCGGCGACCACCCCGTCGAAGTCCTGGCGCACGGCGGCCAGCAGCAGGCGGGTGATGCCGAGGCGCACCTCGTCGTCGAGCTCCACCACCAGGCCGAAGTCGAGGAGCACCAGGTTTCCTTGCGGGTCGACGAGGATGTTCCCCGGGTGCGGGTCGGCGTGGAACCAGCCGTGGATCATCACCTGCTCGGCGTAGAGGCGGACGAGCCGGTGGATGAGCGCCTCCACGTCGTGGCCCGCCTGTTCCAGGCGACGAATCTGGTTGATCGGGATCCCCTCGTAGTAGCGGGTGACGAGGACCGTGGGGAGGGTGAGCTCGGCCACCACCTCCGGGATGACCACCCCATCGCGGCCGTCGAAGAGACCATGGAAGCGGGCGATGTTCGCCGCCTCGTGGGTCATCTCCATCTCGTCGAAGATGGTGTGGGCGAACTCGCCGACCACCGTCTGCAGGGATTCGAGGTGGGGGTGGGGGAAGAGGTGGCGGAGCAGCGGTACCAGTCGATCGAGGATCGCCAGGTCGTTGGCCACCTGACGCCGGACCCCCGGGCGCACCACCTTTACCGCCACCTCCATGTCGCGGTACTTGGCGCGGTGGACCTGGGCGATGGAGGCGGCTGCGAGCGGCTGGTGGTCGAATCGCTCGAAGAGCGCCTCCGGCGGCTTGCCGTAGGCGCGGGTCAGGGCCGCGGCGATTGCCCCGGGGGGCTCCGGCGGCACCTCGTCGTGGAGGGTAGCAAGGGCCTCCAAGTAGATCGGCGGCACCAGGTCGGCGCGGGTGGCGATGACCTGGGTGAGCTTGATGAAGGTGGGGCCGAGGGCGGCGATGCGCCGGGTCAGCCGCGCGGCGCGGCGCCGGTGGGCCGCCTCCGAGAGGCGCCGCGGCGGCCCGAAGAGGAGCAGGGCGTGGAGGTCGCGGGCGAACCCCCACAAAAACGGCGCGGCGGCAAAGAGGATCGCCGCCGCCCGCCGGAGGACCGCCAGCCGCGCCGGTCTAGCCGCCGGCGGGTCGGCCTTCGTTGCCATGGTCATGGATCCAGTGGCGCGGGCGCCCGGCGAGGACCTGCTCCTTGCCCCAGTTGGCGATTTTGGCGAATTGCTCCGAGTGGATGAACCCCTCGTAGGCGGTTTGGTCGCTCCACTCGGAGGTGATGAGGTACGAGCCCGGCTCGTCCACGTCTTGCCACAGGTGCGACTCGGTGTGGCCGTCGCACGCCGCCATCGCCTTGAGGACCGAGCGGAAGGCGACCTCGAAGATCTGTTCCTTGCCGGGAAGGATGCGGTAGTTCATGCCGACGGTAATCATGGCGGCAGGCTAGCAGGTGGGGGGGCGGTGTGCGCCCCCCCCTTCGGGGGGGCAGGGGTGAGGGGTGAGGGATGAGGGAGGGGTTGGCCGCTGTGCGGCCAGCAGAGATCTCTCGGGGGTAGCTCCGATTGGCATACTCATCAGCCCGAAGGGCTGTCCTTCCCTCACCCCCCATCCCTCACCCCCCATCCCCAGGATGCGCGCAGCGCATCCTACCCCACCTTGCCGTAGATCCGGCGGCGAAAGCGGGCGCCGAGCTCGGTCTCGGCGATCCGGCGGCACGCCTCGACGTCGACGCATTCCAGACCGTCCAGGGCGGTGACCACCACCTCCGGGATGTGGGCGGTGGCGGCGCGGATGAACGCCTTGCAGGCCCCATAGGCGCCGGGGCGAGACGGGTCGCAGTGGCGGATGTAGGTCACCTCGTCCTGGGCGTTGAGGCTCACCGAGACCGCGTCGATGAGGCCGGTCATTTCCTCCGTGGTGTCACGGTGGTGGATGAGGTTGGCGAGGCCGTCGGTGTTGAGACGTACCCGCGTCACATTCTGCTCCTTCAGCCAGGCGGCGACGCGCAGCATCAGCCCGAGGCGGAGGGTCGGCTCGCCGAGGCCGCAGAAGACCACCTCTTGAAAGGGGGTTGGGTCGCCGATCGCCGCCACCACCTGCTCGAAGGTGGGGCCGCGGTCGAGCTCCAGGCCGTGGCCCTTCACCTCCCAGTCGCCGTTGTGCTTCGGGCAGAATCGACAGCGGAGGGTGCAGGCGTTGGTGAGGTTGAGGTAGAGGGCGGCGTCGATCTTGTAGGCGATCTCGCCGGTGGTGGGGGGGGGCATCGAAGCAGTAGAAAGTAGAAGGTAGAAAGGCAGTAGAAAGTAGAAGGTAGAAAGTAGAAAGGGGGGAGGTGCCTGGTGGCCGCGGCGGGTAGGGCGGCGCTCCGAGGCAGGCGCGATGGCTGCCAGCCGCGCCCCGGTCGTATCGAGCCGCGGTCGCCGCCGTCCCCCTTCTACCAGCATCCCCTTTCTACTTTCTACCTTCTACTTTCTACTCTTGTCCCATGTCCTCCCCCCTCCCTTCCCACGAGCCGTTTCGCGCGGAGGCGCAACGCGGTCGCATCGCTATCTCCATCGAGGTGCGTGCCGTGGGTGATGACTGGCTGGTGGTGCTCACCGGTGGCGAGGCCCACCTCGGCGCCTGCGCCCTGGGGGTGTGGGACACGGCGAGCGGCCGGGCGAGCGGCTCGGTCCTCACCGCCCCGGGCCACCGGGAGGAGGGGGTGGCGCTGGCGGCGGCCCGGCGGCTGGCGAACGCCGCACGGGGACGGGTGGTGGTGGGCGCGGGAATACACTATCCGGGGGCTACGAGGGCGGAAATCGACACCGCCGTTTCTCTGTGTGGTGAGCTGGCGGCGGAGGCTGCCGAGTGGATTGCCGGTGGTGGATCGGCCCCTTCCGGCGGCTCGCCAGTGTCGGAAACGGCTTGACGCCGTCCGCCCCGCTCTATAACCTCTCGCGCCGCTCGTCAGGGTGTCGTATGGCACCACGGTCTCAGGAATACCGTGGGCCGCGGTGGTAGGCAAGCTGACGAGCACAGTCCGGTCGAAATGCCTCGACCATGTGTCTATCGTTCGCAACCTAACCGAGCAACCCCAACGCAAGGAGAGCCAGATGCCTACCTTCGTAATGACCGAGAAGTGCGATGGCTGTAAGGGCCAGGACAAGACGGCGTGCATGTACATCTGCCCGCACGATCTGATGAAGCTCGACCTGAGCATGAGCAAGGCCATGAATCAGGAGCCCGACAACTGCTGGGAGTGCTACTCCTGCGTCAAGATCTGCCCGCAGCAGGCCATTGAGGCGCGCGCCTACGCCGACATCGTCCCCCTCGGCGGCCAGGTCATCCCGATGCGCTCCTCCGACTCCATCATGTGGACCATCAAGTTCCGCAACGGTGATACCAAGCGGTTCAAGTTCCCGATTCGCACCACGGCTGAGGGCTCCATTAATCCGTACGGCGGCCTCCCCGAGCCCGGCAGCATCGACGACGAGTGCTTCTTCACCGAGACCGGCGCCACCCTGCCCGCAGCCTACTAGGCGCCCGGCGAGAAACGGCTTTCGGTAGTAACTACACAAATCACCAACACCCGTACCAAGGGAAGGAATGACCCATGGCTGATGAGGCAGTGTCGATTAGCAATCTGGTGGAGTCCCACTTCTGTAAGAACCCGGTCATCGAAGAGCTTGAGACCGATTTCCTGATCGTCGGTGGCGGTATGGCCGCCTGCGGCGCCGCCTATGAGGCGAAGCGGTGGGCGGGCGATGACGTCAACATTCTCCTCTGCGACAAGGCCGCGCTGGATCGCTCCGGCGCGGTGGCGCAGGGGCTCTCCGCGATCAATACCTACCTCGATGATCAAGACCCCTCCGATTACGTCCGGATGGTCGCCAACGACCTCATGGGGATCGTCCGCGACGACCTCATCTACGACGTCGGCCGCCACGTGGACGACTCGGTGAAGCTCTTCGAGGAGTGGGGACTGCCGGTGTGGAAGCAGCCGGGCGACGAGGGCAAGTCACTGCGTGACGGCGGCAAGCCGGTACGCTCCGGCAAGTGGCAGATCATGATCAACGGTGAGTCCTACAAGCCGATCGTCGCCGAGGCGGCGAAGAAGGCGTTGGGGATGGACAACATCATCGAGCGCTGCTTCATCGTGAAGCTGCTGCTGGACGAGGCGCAGGACAACCGGATCGCCGGCGCGGTGGGCTTCTCCACCCGTGAGAACAAGATCTACATCATCCGCGCGAACGCGATCATGATCGCCTGCGGCGGCGCGGTGAACATCTTCCGCCCGCGCTCCACCGGTGAGGGCATGGGCCGTGCGTGGTATCCGGTGTGGAACGCCGGCTCCACCTACGCCATGGCGACCCAGGTGGGCGCCGAGCTCACCATGATGGAGAACCGCTTCGTGCCGTGCCGCTTCAAGGACGGCTACGGCCCGGTGGGTGCATGGTTCCTCCTGTTCAAGGCGAAGGCGCTCAACGCCTACGGCGAGAACTACATGATCAAGAACGCCGAGATGCTGAAGGACTACCCGCCCTACGGCCTCGCCGCGGTTCCTGCTACCTGCCTGCGTAACCATCTCATGATGCACGAGATGAAGAACGGCTTCGGCCCGATCTACATGGACACCCCGACGGCGCTGGCCGAGCTGTCCAAGACGATGGACGAGAAGCAGATGAAGCACCTCGAGGCCGAGGCGTGGGAGGACTTCCTCGATATGTGCATCGGCCAGGCCGGCCTCTGGGCGGGGATGAACATCAAGCCGGAGGAGCAGCCCTCCGAGCTGATGCCGACCGAGCCGTATCTCCTCGGCTCTCACTCCGGCTGCTGTGGCATCTGGACCGGTGGTCCCGCCGACATCTCCCCCGAGGAGTGGCAGGTCAAGGACAACGGTGTCACCTACAATCGGATGACCACGGTCATGGGGCTGTTCACCTCCGGTGACGGTGTCGGCGCCTCGGGCCACAAGTTCTCCTCCGGCTCCCATGCCGAGGGTCGGATAGCCGGCAAGAACGCGGTCAAGTGGTGTAAGAACCACGCCGACTTCAAGCCGACGATCACCGTCGACAAGGAGCAGCTCGCGGCGGAGATCTACCTGCCGTTCCAGAACTACGAGGATCACAAGGACTTCACCACCGATCCCTACATCAACCCCCACTACATCCGTCCGAAGATGCTCATGTTCCGTCTGAACAAGATCATGGACGAGTACGTGGGCGGCGTGGCGACGTGGTACATCACCAGCGCCAAGATGATGGAGCGCGGCCTGGAGCTCCTCACCATGCTCAAGGAGGACTCCTTGAAGATGGCGGCGAAGGATCTCCATGACCTCCTCCGCTGCTGGGAGAACTACCACCGCATCTGGACCGCGGAGGCGCACCTGCGGCACATCTACCACCGTCAGGAGACTCGCTACCCGGGCTTCTTCTATCGGTCGGACTTCCCGCAGCTCGACGAGGAGAACTGGAAGGTGTTCGTCAACTCTCGCTTCGATCCGAAGACCGGCGAGTGGAACTGCTTCAACCGTGAGCACAAGGACCTCGTCTCGAAGGGCTGATCTTCGAGCGGATCTTGCAGGGTTCGGGGCCCCCGCGGCGTTGCCGCGGGGGCCCTTTTTTTGTCAGTAAAGGGAGGAATTAAACCAAGTAGGCCACGAACGCCGAGACACCCCTGAATTGGTTGGTGACGGTTTTGGCCGTGGGGTCATCTTTGCGGTTGTTGTGATACCCCACCCGATATCTTTTCTTTAACTGCCTATTCCCTTAGCTCATGAAGCCCCAGAGCAGATCGGCGAATGCGGAA
>CAZRGD010000156.1:0-6344 GCA_964599505.1 uncultured Nitrospirota bacterium
GGTTCTTGCAGTAGGCGCGGACCCGCGGGTGGGCCTCGGCGACGCGGCAGAGCTCGGCCTCCCAGTCGGAGTCGAGGATCACCCAGTTGATGTGGCAGCGGCGGTCGCCGGTGCGCTCGACGATCTCGCGGCGGAAGCGGTCGATCTCGTCGGCGGCCATGGTGCGGAAGCCCTTGTCGAGGGCGTCGCCGGATTCGAGCTGCTCGCTGTCGATGAGCAGCGTCCGGGGGCGGGGAAACTGGTTGCCGTTGTCGTCGAAGTTGCGGTGGCGAGCTTCAGGGCGAGACGGAGGATCTCGGGGTTGGCATCGCGGTTGGCGTTGGTGAGGTGGTCGAGGAATGCCCTGCCGTCCTTGCCCACATGCGGCGCCACCTCGGTGAGCCAGATGGCGGTCTCGGCCGCCTCGACCTGGCAGAAAAAGGGGCGGATTGAGCTGAACCGGTGGTGGCGCCAGTGTTCCAGGAGGCGGGCAGTCTCGGGGGTGACCTTCCAGTCGTTGGAATTGGGCAGGTTCCGCCATTGACCCACGTGGTCGCGGACGGCGTTGATGATCGCCGTGTGGTACTGCTGCTCCTGGGTGGAGAGGCCCTCGCCCTCATCCAGGACGAGTTGCTCCTGAGCCGCCGCCCCTCTGCGCTTTTTGGGCTTCGGGATCGGGGTGATGAACTCCGCCGGCCGGCGGCGCTCGATGATCTGCTGGGTCGGTTGGCCGCTCTCGTCCAGCTCCCAGTGGCGCGTCGGGTACTCGTACGGCGAGTTGAGGATGGGATGGTCGAAGAATGGATTGGACACGATTACCCCTTCCTAAAATCACCTGCGCACCACACCACCTACATACCCCCTGTCACCGGTGGCCCGGAACCTCGCCTCCGCAACCGCGCTGGTGGTCGGTTGGCCGCCTCGATGCGGAGTCGACCTACCACGAGCACGGGCCAAGAGTCCTTTCACTCTCCTCCAAAATCAACCGGCCGTGCCCTTCGCGCCGGGAGATCGAGATGTCCCCTCGTCTTTGGCGGCAGATCCGACGGGTAGAGGGTGCGGCGCCGGACCCAGTCGAGGTCCGCTTCCCCCGTGGTGAAACGGGTGGCCACCCCGTAGGATCCGCAGGATGGTCGAGGTGGTCGTCGACGATCGGGAGCGACGTAGTGGGGTCGTGGAGGCGCTCCGGGCCTTTTCCGATGTCCGCGTGCGTGTGCGCCGACTCACCGCGGGCGATTATGTGGTCGACGGCTGGCTGGTGGTGGAGCGCAAGCGCCTCGCGGATTTTGCTGCGTCGGTGGTGGATGGGCGCCTCTTCAGCCAGATGCTTCGTCTCCTGGAGTCGCACTCACGCTGCGTTCTCATCCTCGAAGGTCAGGGGCGGGACCTGGCCAGGGTTCGGGTCCGTCGCGAGGCGCTCCAGGGGGCGCTGGTAGCCGTAACTGTGATGATGGGAGTGCCGCTCCTCCGTGGGCGGGATGCGGCCGAGACGGCGCAGCTCATGCTCTTTGCGGCCCGCCAGCGCCGCGCCTTCGTCTCCGGGAGCCTGCCGCGCCACGGAAAGCGGCCGGGGGGCAAGCGACGGACCCAGCTCCACCTCCTTCAAGGGCTTCCCAGGGTCGGTCCACAAAAGGCGGCACGCCTGCTCACCGCCTTCGGGAGCGTGGAGGCGGTGGTGCAGGCGGAGCGTGCGGAGCTGGAGCAAGTCGCCGGGATCGGCGCTACCACCGCCGACGCCATCCGCTGGGCGGTGCGGGAGGTAGGGGCGCCGTACTTGTGTGACGCGCGTGATGCAATCCCGTGTGCGCATCAAGGTCGCGATGCGGGTCCGACTCCCCCCGGCGATCTCGGTCCAAAGCAGTGACTTCTGATTTTTTCGCGCAGAGAAAAAATCAGATCCACTCGAACCAGTCGCTCTGGGGCGGGCAGACGGGGTTATCCTCTTGGGCCCACGCCATGGTGACCGGGAGCCATGGGAGCACCGCCTTGAGCGCGACTTTCGCCGCCTTGGGGCCGCCGGGGAGGGCCAGCATGAGGGTCTTGCCGGCGATTCCCGCGCGCGGGCGGATGAGGGGGCCGATCGGGCTGGTCTGGCCGATGGCGCGCCACATTTCGTAGGAGAGGGCAAAGAGGTGCTTGTCGCAAATCTGCAGGAGAAGCTCGGGCATGAAGTCGTTGGGGGCGACGCCGATGCCGCCGCACACGAAGATGCCGTCGAACTCGTTACGTCCGAGCTCGTGCTCCAGGCGTGCCTTCACCAGATCGCGGTTCGCCTCCAGGGCCTCGCCGCAGGTGCCTTCGATGCCGGTCTCACTCTTCGCGACGACCTCGTGAAGGATCTCGCAGGTGCGGTCCTTGCGCCGCTCCTCATAGCAGTAGTCACGAATCGACAGGGCCAGTACGTTCGCCATCGCAGTGCCTCCATACGTGGGTTACAGGAGAAAATCCTACCTCCATGGTCTCCATCCTAACCGACGGTGGCTCAGGATAAGTAGAGATTCTCGTTGCTACGGTTTGGCCGCTGCGTCGCTGTCGACCGCCACGTCGAGAGAGACCCTCTCGCGCCCCTGGTACTCCCGCCACGAGTCGGCGGCGGCGAAGGTCGCCCCCGGCTTGCCGAGGACGGCGAACATCGCCTGCTTGTAGGCCTCGACTCCGGGCTGGGTGAAGGGGTCGACGCCGAGGAGGTAGCCGCCCATGGCGACCGCGCGCTCGAAGAAGGCGTACAGCGCCCCCACGTGGCGGGCGTCACGGCGGCCGATGCGGATGAGCATGTTGGGGATGCCGCCGGTGAGGTGGGCGAAGCGGGTGGCGGCCAGGGCCGCCTCGTTGACTTCCGAGAGCGACCGGCCGGCGAGGTAGGCGAGGCCGTCGCCATCGTCCGCGCTCTCGGGGATGGTGGGGTCGGCCGCCGGGGTGTCGACGGCGAGGAAGGTCTCGATCACCTCCCGTGGCCCCTCCTGCATCCACTGGCCGAGGGAGTGGAGGTCGGTGGTGTACTGGACGGACGCCGGGAAGAGGCCGCTCCCCTCCTTGCCCTCGCTCTCGCCGAAGAGCTGCTTCCACCACTCGCAGACGCCGGCGAGCCGGAGCGACTGGGTGGCGAGGACCTCGATTCGTTTGCCCGCCTGGTGGAGGGCGGTGCGCGCCGCGGCGTAGCGGTAGGGGGCGAAGTCGGGCGAGGCGGCGGCCTGGCGCATCACCGCGGCGGCGCCGCCGACCAGGTCGTCGATGTCGATTCCCGCCACCGCGATCGGCAGCAGCCCCACCGGGGTGAGGACCGAGAAGCGGCCGCCCACGTCGGGGGGGATCGAGAAGGTCTCGTACCCTTCGGCCTCGGCGAGGTGCCGTAGGGCGCCGCCGGCCGGGTCGGTGACGGCGACGATCCGCGCCGCCGCCCCCTTGGCGCCGTGGCGGCGGACGAGGAGGTCACGCAGGAGGCGGAAGGCGACGGCGGTCTCGGTGGTGGTTCCGGACTTGGAGATCACCACCACGGTGAAGTCGCCGTCGTCGACCTCGGCGAGGAGCTCGGCGACCGCCTCGGGGTCGACGTGGTGGCCGGCGAAACGGATCGGGTGGTCCGCCCCAAGTGCGTCGATCGTCGCCTTGGCGCCGAGGTAGGAGCCTCCGATCCCGGCGACCACGCAGCGACCGGCCAGGGCGCGCAGGCGGGCGGCACAGTCGTGCTGGCGGCCGAGCTCAGCGGCATCGAGGGACTCGGGGAGGTGGCGCCAACCAAGATAGTCGCGACCGGGGCGCGGGTCGCTGCCGGACTCGATGGTCTCGTGAATCTCGGGGATGCGGCGACACAGGGTGTCGAAGTCGGTGGCGGCGAGGGCGTCGAGGCAGTTGGTGAGGTCGAGGGTGAGCATAAAAAATCTCGGGGTACGGTTGGTTTTTAGCTGGTTAGGAGTTTGTCGGACCTTGGAGCGATCGTCGCAACAGGAGGTGGGATCGAGTTCGGAGCAGGGCCTGTTCGAGATCGTGTAGGAGCGAGCTTGCTCGCGAACCCGGAACAACCTCCGTGTTCACCTCTCGTTACCGGTTCGCGGGCAAGCCCGCTCCTACAATATTTTCTTTCGGTCAGGCTTCTATACCCCGGTGCCGAGGGCGACGCCGAGGGCGGCGGCGTCGTCGCCGAGGGCGGCGGGGATGAGATGGACGTCGGTGAGGCCGGCAAACGGCGGCTCCTGGCCCATGCCGTCGACGATGCAGGCCAGCAGGGTCGGGTTGGTCTCGGCGACCCCGCCGCCGACGACGATGACCTCCGGGTCGAAGAGGACCGCGAGGTTGACCATTCCCTGGATCGAGCGGCGACACGCCTCCGCCCAGATCCGTTTTGCTACCGCGTCACCCTCGGCGGCGGCGGCCATGACCTCCGCGGTGGTTACCTCCGCCAGCTTGGTGAGGGTGGTCTCCTTGCCGGCGGCGATCGCCTCGCGTGCCCGGTTTACCATTCCGGCGCCGCCGCTGTACGCCTCCCAGCAACCGTGGCGGCCGCAGGTGCACAGGGGGCCGGCGGGGTCGAGGACGTGGTGGCCTACCTCGCCCGCCGCTCCCTTGGCGCCGCGTACCAGGTGGCCGTCGGCGATGATGCCGCCGCCGACCCCGGTACCGATGAAGACGGCGACACAGTTGCGGGCGCCGATTGCGGCGCCGGCGGCGTGCTCGCCGAGGAGCGCCGCGTTGACGTCGTTCTCTACCCGTACCGGCAGGCGGCAGAGGGTCTCCAGGAGGTCGGCGAGGCGGACGTTATGCCAGCCGAGGTTGGGCGATTGGTGGATGCGTCGGCCGTCGGCGTCGACCCAGCCGGCGCAGGCGACGCCGAGACGGAGGATGTGGGGATAGGTGGTGCGCCACCGGTTGACCTGTGCGGTTACCGGTCCCACCACCTGGGTCGGGTCGCCGGCGACGGCAGGCACGCGGGCACGATCGACCACCTGGCCGTCGTCGCTGACCAGCAAAAGGCGAACGTGGGTGCCGCCGATGTCGACCCCAATGGTAAGGGGTGGGGGAGGGGAGGGGGGCATGCTTAGCTCGGGGAGCGACGGTCGTTCGGACGCCGAGAGGGGCGGGGCCACACAGATCAGGCGGGCACGACTGTAGGAACCATAGCGCTTCTTTTGCGGTCGATGCGGCGATTAGGCGGCGATGGGGTGGGGGAATCAAGACTCGAAAGAGTCAGCATCTACCGTGGTTAAACCCGCTCCACTCGCATGGCGTAGGTCTCGCCGCTTTTGCCCACCGCGCGGCCCCAGGTGAGGACCACCAGATCCCTCTTACGCAGGAGGCGGACGGTGCGCAGCGGTGCGATAAGCTCGTTCGGGTCGATGGCCGAGGCGGTACGGTGGAAGGGCCAGACGCCGTACGACAGCATCAGGGCGTTGCACACCTGGTGGTCGGAGGAGAATGCGTAGATCCAGGTGCCGGGCCGTTCGCGGGCGATGGAGCGGGCGGTTTGACCCGAGTGGGTCGGGGCAAGGACGGCGCGCACCGCGAGCAGCTCCGCCGCCTGCGCGACCGAGCGGGAGATCGCCTCGGTCACCGTCGCCTCTGCCACGTCGCTCATGCGGCGGTGGGGCGGGCCGTTCTCCATCGTCGCCTCGGTCTCCTTCGCCACCGCCCCCATGGTGCGCACAGCCTCTACCGGGTAGCGGCCGACGGCGGTCTCGTCGGAGAGCATCACCGCGTCGGTGCCGTCGAGGATGGCGTTGGCGATGTCGGCTACCTCGGCACGGGTGGGGCGCGGGTTGGCGACCATCGAGTCGAGCATCTGGGTGGCGGTGATCACCGGCTTGCCCGCCTGGTTGGCGGCGGCAATGAGCCGCTTTTGGAGGACCGGGACCCCGGCGATGGGGGTCTCCACCCCGAGGTCGCCGCGCGCCACCATCAGGCCATCGGCCGCCGCGAGGATGGAGTCGATTGCCGCCACTGCCTCGCCGCGTTCGATCTTGGCGATCACCAGGGCGTGGGAGTCGGCGCGGCGCAGCATCCGCTGGACTTGGCGGATATCCGCCGCCTCGCGCACGAAGGAGACGGAGATCATGTCGGCGCCGCAGTCGACGGCGAGGTGTACGAGCACACGGTCGCGGGCGGTGATGGTCGCCATTTGCAAGGCGACGCCGGGGGCGGAGAGCCCCTTGCCCGGCCGTAGCTCGCCGCCCACGGTGACCCGGCAGCGGGCCGTGACCCCGTCGGCCCTCCCCCCCCGCATCTGCCTGGTGCCGCCGGCGCGGGAGAGGTGGCGGCCGCGCTTGAGGGCGCGCAGGACCGGTCGGCCCGGGGGGTAGAGATCGTCTGCGTCGCGGGCCCGCCGCCACACGCGGGAAAGCGTGGCGTGGCGGCGCAGGCGGCGCGACGCCAGT
>CAZRGD010000157.1:0-6284 GCA_964599505.1 uncultured Nitrospirota bacterium
CGGCGGCGCGCGCGGGGCGGGCGGCCGAGCTGTCGCGGTGGCGGGGGACGGGGGCGGTGAGGCGGGGTGAGCGGTGGCGCGGGGCCGCCGCCGGGGCCGCCCCGGCGGGGTGGCCGGGGCGGGTGCGGACGGCGGGAGCGGCGCGCCCCACCGCCGCGGGGTACTCGCGCAGAATCCCGCCGGGGATCACCGCGCCGTTGGCGAAGGGGTGGTTCGCATCGAGGAGACAGAGGTCGAGATCACGCGCCACCGCCAGGTGCTGGAAGGCGTCGTCAAGGATGACGCAGTCGCAGCCGAGGTCTTTAACCGCCGCCTCGATCCCGCGCCAGCGCACCGGTGCGGTGACCACTACCACTGCCGGCAGCCGCGCCGCCACCATCGCCGCCTCGTCCGCCGCCGCCGGCGGGGTGAGGCGGAGGCCATGGCCGTCGGCGACCACGGTGACCGGCCTGCCATCCTGCTGGCGATAGCCGCGACTCACCACCGCGACGCGGTGGCCCTCGGCGACGAGCCGCCCCGCCAGCCACACCACCATCGGGGTCTTGCCGGTGCCGCCGGCGGCGAGGTTGCCGACGCTGATGACTGGGCACGGCGCCCGGTACGGCCGCGGCCAGCCGTGGTGGTAGCCGGCCGCACGCAGCCACTGGGCTCCCCCGTACAGGACGCCGAGACCGCGCAGCGCCGCCAGGGGCAGCCGCGCCCATTTTGCCGGTGGCCGCCGGCCGGCGAGGACCTCCACCACCGCACCGGTCACTCCCCTTCCCCCGCCGCTGCGCGGATCGCCTCCACCGTGCGTGCCACTGCCCCGGCCTTCGCCTCCACCACCTGCCGCCCCGACGCCCCTACTGCCGCCCGCCGTGCAGGGTCACCGAGGAGGTGGCCGGTCTCTCGCACCAGGGCCGCCGCGTCCGCCACCCGGATCCCGCCCCCGGCGGCGACGAGCTCGTCGGTGATATCGGGAAAGTTGAAGGTGTGGGGGCCGAAACAGACGGGTACCCCCCACGCCGCCGGCTCCAAGAGGTTGTGGCCGCCGGTGGGGACCAGGGAGCCGCCCACGAAGGCGACGGTGGCACGGCCGAAGAGACGCACCAGCCACCCCACCTCATCCACCAGAAGCACCGGCTCGTGCCAGCGGCTGCCGGCGGCGGAGATGCGCAGGAAGTCAACGCCACGGGAACGCAGCAGTCGATCGACCGCGTCACACCGCTCTGGGTGGCGCGGCGCCAGGATCAGCCGCAGGTCGGGCGACTCGGTGCGCAGCCGCTCGAAGGCGTCGAGACAGACCGCCTCCTCCCCCTCGTGGGTCGAGGCGCAGACCCACACCGGGCCCGCGGTTGGCTCGCCGATGCGCTCGGTGAGCTTTGCCATCGCCTCCGCATCCGGAAGGGTGCGCGCCTCGTCGTACTTCACGTTGCCGGTGACCACCACCCGCGCCGGGTCGGCGCCGATCGCCCGCATCCGCTCGCCGTCGCCCGCCGACTGCATGGCAAAGGCGGTGACCGGCGCCAGCACCCGCCGCATCGCCCAGCGGAGCCGCCGGTAGCCACGAAACGATGACGGCGACAGGCGGCCGTTGGCGATGACGATGGGCACCCCATGACGGCCGAGCTCGCGGAAGCAGTTGGGCCAGATTTCCGTCTCCATCACCACGAAGAGGCGCGGTCGGATTTGCGCCACCACCCGGCGCACCATCCACGGCAGATCCAGGGGAAAGTAGATCACGTGATCGGCGCTGCGAACCCGCTCGCGCGCCACCCGCTGACCGGTGGCGGTCACCGTGGAGAAGACCACCCGCAGCTCCGGGTAGGCGGCGTGGAGCGCCTCCACCAGCCCCAAGGCCGCCATCGTCTCGCCCACCGACACCGCGTGCAGCCAGATGCACGGGTGGTCCGCGAGGTCGGCGACCACCTGCTCCGGCAAATGGCCGAGGCGTTGGCGCAGCCCCTCCTTGTACTTGGGCGTCGTAAAGTAGCGCCACACCCAGTACGGCAAGGTGACTCCGATCACCAGGAGGGCGAGGGCGTTGTAGAGGAGGTACACGGGAAGGGAAATAGGGAGAGAGAGGATCAGCGGAAATAGCAATGCAGGCCGAGATGGCACCGTCCGTAGGGCGGGCTTCAGCCCGCCGAGCACCGTAACTTCTTGAGATGACGGCGTCGGTCGGCTGAAGCCGACCCTACGGTCAGGTGCCACATCTTGTTTCCGCTGATCCTCAGAGGGAAGTAGGGAAGTAGGGAAGTAGGGAGGAAGCGGGGTCAGGGTAGGTCCAGCCCCTCCCACGCCACCCCCTTGTAGTCGAAGCCGCGTGCCAGGGTCGGCTTCACCACCTGAAAAAAGGGGGAGAGGTCGAAGTCGCGGGGGGTGAAGAGGGTGTGGTTGCGGATACGGAACTGCTCACCACCGCGCACCTCCAGCCGCTCGGGGAGGACATCACCGGGCCGCAGGCAGACACGGGTCGCCTCCGAGTCCATGGGCGCAAAGGGGATGTAGGCGGCCACCGGCCGGGTGAGAAGGTGGGTAATCCACCGGGCGAGGAGCCTCACGGCGCCGCCTCCAGCTCCGGGTCGACCGGCTGGCCGCACGCCAGGTCCGCCTCGGCGGTAAGACGGCGGAGGATCGTCTGGAGACGCAGCCGCTCCCCCTCGAAGGCGTCCCGCCCCGGCTCCACGACCACCGGCACCCCGAAGCGGAGGTGGACGCGGGCGAAGGGGAGAGGGACGAGGAAGCGGTCCCACGAGGCGAAGCGATGGACCCGGGTCGCCGACAGGGCCACCGGCACCACCGGTCGGCCGGTCTTCTGGGCGAGGGCGACGAGCCCCGCCTGCATCTCGTAGCGCGGCCCCTTGGGACCATCCGGGGTGAGACCGAGGTGGCGAGGCGAACGGCGGGCGAGGGCGACCATCTCCACCAGGGCACGTGCCCCACCGCGGGTCGATGAGCCGCGTACCGCCTCGACCCCGTACCAGCGCGCCACCGAGGTGATATAGGCACCGTCCTTCGACTGGGAGATGAGCATCGTCAGGGGCACCCGCGCGAGGTAGTAGCAGATGTACAGGAGGCGGTTGTGCCAGAAGCAGAAGAGGGCGCGCTTCCCGGTGCGCTCCAGGGCCGCCACCCGCTCCCACCCATCCACCTCCCAGCGCAGGGTGAGGCCGTTGAGCTTGATCAGCCCCGAGGCCACCGCGCCGGCAGTGGCGATCACCCACGGTTGTTCTTCAAGAGGTCTCACCATCGCAACGCGTCCAAAGGAGGCAAAACCTTACCCGCCGTACCCGCGCCTGCCTACTCGCCAGGCCAAATATTGACCCCGACGCCGAGATCACCGATATAAATAGCTAGGTATACTTTCGAACACCGTGCCACAAATGGGGCTGCGCCATGGGCGCACGACAGAACTGCTGGGAATACACCCACTGCGGCCGCGAGCCGGGGGGCGCCCGTGTCGACGCGCTTGGGATCTGTCCGGCCGCCCTTGAGACACGCCTCGACGGCGCCAACCAGGGCCGCAACGGCGGCCGTGCCTGCTGGGCGGTGGACGACACCGCGTGCTACGAGACCATCGGGGCGAAGTTTACCGAATGCCTCCACTGCAACTTTCTCCTCCAGGTCCAGGACGAGGAACGCCGCGACTTCCAGCTCATGGGAGAGCTACGGCGGCGGCTCGAACGGTGAGCCCTCGCTCCCGGTTGTGCTGATCCAGGCCTGCGGGGACCCTCCCCCATGGCCCCTGTCGATGCGGATCGTGCGGCCCTGCGCGAGGGGGCTCGCCTCTTCAACCGCGGTGCCTTTTTCGAGGCCCATGTAGTCCTCGAGGATGCGTGGCGACAGATGGCGCGTGGCTCGCGCGAGCGGCGCTTCTTTCAGGCCCTGATCCACCTCGCCGCCGCCGCGATCCACCACCGCGACAAAAGGCCGCGTCCCGCATGGCTCCAGTACGGCCGTGCCCTCGACAAGCTCGACGACCTGCCGTCGCCCTACTACGGGATGGCGGTGGAGCGGCTGCGCGACGGCGCCCGGCGCGCGTGGCGCGATCTCGAAGGCGGGGAGTCGACCCCACCGCCGGTGGTGCGCTGGTCCGTCGATCTCGACGGCGATACCGGCTAGAGCTTCGCTCAGTAGTCGTGGTAGACGGCGTGGCCGGCGGCGACGATGGCGTCGTTGAGGTTCACCCAACCATCGCCCTCGGCAATCCAGATCTCCGCCCGGTAGCGGTAGAGCCAGCCAGCCTCCTCCCCGGAAGGCGGCGGCGCAGGGCCGGGGCCAGGGCCGACGGTGACACTCACCACCAGTACTCGGGATAGCGCCGGGTCGAGGCGAGGTTGTTCACCGTCACCGCCACGAAGAGCATCACCACCGCCCCGAGCCCCGCAGGGATGAGGGCGTAGAGATAACCGAGGGCGTGGATCTTGCCGCTGCCGATCACCGCGATGAGGGCGGTGGCGCCGCCGGGAGGATGAAGGCAGCGCAGGGCGTGCATCACCGCGATGGCGGTGGCCACTGAGACCGCGCACGCCACCCACATCCACGGATGCAGGAGCTGGTAGCAGGCCACCCCGATCACCGCCGAGACCACGTGGCCGCCGATCAGATTACGCGGCTGTGCCAGGGGGCTCTTGATCGCGCCGTAGACGAGGACCGCCGACGCCCCGAAGGAGCCGATCACCATCACCAAATCAGTGCCCGCGAGGATGTTGTAGTTGGCCACCGCGACCGCGGCGATCCCGAGAAAGGCGCCGATCCACGACCAGCCGATCTCCACCATGCTCACCCGGGGCGGGCAGGTCGTGGTGGGGCGCATCTTCGCCAAGTAGTCCGCAAACCGCATCAGATTGCCTCCGCGCTGCCGAAGATGGCACGCACCAGATCGTGGCGAGTGAGGATGCCGGCAAGCCCGCCGCCGGCGTCGACCACCACCACCCGGTTAATATTGTGATCGGCAAAGCGGTCGGCGACCGCGCACAGGGGCTCGCCCTCGTCCACGGTAATCACCGGGGCGGACATGACCTCCTCCGCCCGCTCCTCCTTCAGCGGAACCACCGCACACCCCTTGGACCCAAGACAGCCGGCGATCACCTCCATAAAGCTGACCCTCCGGCCACCACCGAGGCGGACGAGAAAGTCGCGCTCGGAGATCACCCCCACCGGCTTGCCATCATCCACCACCACCAGGCCGGCGACCGCTGCCCTGGCCATCGTCTCGGCCACCTCAGTCAGCAACGTGGCCGGGGTGACGGTCACCACGTCGCGGACCATCACCTGGCTCGCCAGGAGCCGGTGGGTGAGACGGCTCACCGCGTGCGCGTAGGCGAGCTCGTAGAGCTCGCGAAAGTCGCCGGGGGTGATGTCGAGGTAGCCGGGGATGCCGTGCATCGCCGCGACCACATCCTCGTCTGAGATCTCCAGGAGTCGCGCCAGGCCGCGGCAGAGATCGTTCTTGGGGACATCCGGTTCAGGTTTCATCACGCCTCATCTCCTCCAATTGCCGAACACCCGGAGACAACGTCCCCCACGGGACGATGCCGAGCAGGCAAAACAGGGTAACCACCATCGTCTTTTAATGCACCCCGCCCCAGATACCCGACTACCGCGAACGAGGCTCGCGAAGATCACCCTCTTCCTGGCGATGATCGCTTCGGCACTGTCCGTGGTCCGGGTCCTCGAGCTGCAAATGAAACGGCAGGGGGAATATCTACGACGTGAGCGCCAGCCCCCTGTGGAGAGGCGGTGCTGTATCCTCGCCCCCCATGCGTGGCTGCGCCGTCATCCTTCTCATCCTCACCGCCTGTGCCCACCTGGCATCGCTGCGGTGGACGGTGCGCGACGGCGGCTTGGAGGTGGCGCGCGTCGCCCGCCACGTATCGCCGCGCGCCGGTGCCGTGGCCCTCTCCACGGACGGCGGTCGGATCGCCTACCTCGGCCGCGACCTCCGGGTGGTCCAGGTAGCCACGGGGAAGACACGCGGCTACGCGGACACGGCGTGGGCGCGGGTGGTGGCATGGGGTGCGGACGGCAAGTACCTCTACCTCGCGGGTAATCACGGCCGGGTGGAACAGTTGGCGATCACGAGCGGCGAGCGCCACGTCCTGGAGACGGGCGATACCGGCCTCATCCCGGATCGCCTCTTCCGGTACCGCGGTTCCCTCCTCCTCACCGGCGATCGACTCCACACCTACACCTTCGGCAACGAGGTCGTGTGGCGCGTGGTGCGCCTGGCGTTGGACGGCGGCCCCCCCACGACCCTCTTCGAGTCCTCGGCGGTCTACCTCCCCTCCACCCTCCCCCGC
>CAZRGD010000158.1:0-6274 GCA_964599505.1 uncultured Nitrospirota bacterium
GGGCCAAACAAGGAGCCTCGAGACAAATGTAGAAGGCTGGTTTTGGGGGAATATCTTTGGTGGTCTTGCTGGCTTGGTTAGTTCTACTGTCGACAATCTTGACAGGGCAATGTATCGCTACTCACCAAGTCAATACTATGTCACATTGGTTCCTTTATCTTCAGGGTCTACGAATTATTATGGAGAAAAAGGTGAAATAAAAGCGTTCATCGTTGGTGGATACAATCAGCTTGTGAAAGACATTAAGAGCGGGTCTGGAGAATACCTTTCATCTCTCCTGAAAATGCTAAATATCTCGGATAAGAACAGACAGGACGCCATCACTAAGCTCCGGTCTCTTTTGGAAAACGATCATTCGATACCAGAGTTTGCAGAACATGTGGCAACCAAATTATTGAAAAAAACGGCTCCGAAGAAGTGAGCGTAGAATAACGGGGTCAAGCCTGGCAAGACTCCAGGGCCAGGCTTCGTTCATCGCATTATGTGCTCCGTGGAGGGTACCTTCTGACCATGGCCAGGAAACCTCGACTGCATGTCCCTGGTGGCGTGTACCACGTGATGCTGCGGGGGAACGGCGGGCAGGAGATCTTCTTTTCCGATTGGAGCTTGTTCGCTACCTCCACCTGAATCCCGTCCGGGCCGAGCTAGTCTCGGACCCGGTCGACTATCGGTGGAGCAGCCACCGTGGGTACCTGGGGCTGGAATCGATCCCGTGGCTGCACACCGACTGGGTGCTGGGGCAGTTTGCCCGGCGGCTCGCCACCTGCCGAAAGCGGTATGGGGCCTTTGTCGCGGCGGGAATGGAGGAGGGCCCTCGCACGGAATTTCATGGTGGTGGTGAAGACTCGCGGATCCTGGGAGACGACGACTTCCGGGCACAGATGGCCGAGGCGCCGCCTCCATCGCGACAGCCCGAGCTGGAGACGATTGTCGAGCATGTGTGTATCCGGTACGGGACCCGGGAGGAGGAGCTGGCCTCCCCCTCCCGCGTCCGACGCCTGGCGAAGGCACGAGGCGTCGTCGGCTGGCTGGCGATGCGCACCGGGGCGGCGAGCCTGACGGAGATCGCCCGGCGCTTTCATCGGGACGTCGCCACCCTGAGCCGGGCGGTGTGCCGTCTCGACCTCATGGCGAAGCAGGAACCGGACGTGGCCCGGGAGTTGAAGGGGGCCATGGCTACAATAACGAAATAAGCGAAGCCTGGCCCCTACGATGGCCCCTACGACTCAGGTGGAGCAGGTGCCCCTGGCGTGACCCTATTCCTCCCCCGACCGCCCCTCCACCGTGCGGGTCAGCTTGCCTTGCGTAGCTCCTCACGGAGGACGCGCCGGAGGGTCTCCTCCAGCGGCACCGCACGGTGCTCCACGTGCTCTCGTAGGGCGGCGTTGATGAGCCGCTGGTAACTCCCGCCGCCCGCCGCGTGGACCTGTTCCTTGAACCACGCAAGGAGATCGTCATCGATTCGAATGGTGATCCGTGTCTTGCCGTGGGCAGGCCCGACGACCGGGCCACGTTTGGCATTCGTGAAATCGTATTCGTTGCGCATCAGCCTTCCTCGTACTGGCGGTGTTCTCGTCGGGTCGCCTTGCGTGCCGAGATGATTCTCAGTCGCTCCCCACGCCAGGTGTAGACCACGACGAGCAACCGCCCGAGGTGATCCATCCCGAGTGTGACAAAGCGCTTCTCGGAAGTGGCTCCGACGCCTTCGGTGGTGAGGGCAAGCTCGTCTTCCAAAACACCAACCGCATCCGCGAAGTCGATGCCATGCTTTGCGAGGTTGAGACTAGCCTTCCTGGCGTCCCATTCGTAATCCACGGATCGACAGTATGTACAACTGTACATCTTGTCAAGCAACGTGGTTCCTCACCACAATGATCGGTTGTTGAACGACAACTATTTTTTCCGGTCACGGCAGGCCACCTCTTTCAGGGACGCTACAAGGCAACCCTGGTGGACGCCGATGCCTACCTCCTGGAGCTCGTCCGCTACCTCCACCTGAATCCCGTCCGAGCCGGGCTGGAGGAGGGATATCGCGTGGAGTTTCACGGTGGTGGTGCGGACGCGCGGGTCCTGGGGGACGAAGACTTCCTTGCCCAGGTGGTCGAGGCACCACGGCGATCACGGCCGCCCGAGCTGGAGACGATTGTCCGCCATGTGCGTGCCCGGTACGGGACCCGGGAGGAGGAGCTGGCCTCCCCCTCCCGCGTCCGACGCCTGGCGAAGGCACGAGGCGTCGTCGGCTGGCTGGCGATGCGCACCGGGGCGGCGAGCCTGACGGAGATCGCCCGGCGGTTCCATCGCGACGTCGCCACCCTGAGCCAGTCGGTGTGCCGTCTCGACCTCGTCGCCAAGCAAGAGCCGGCCGTGGCCCGGGAGTTGAGTGCTTGTATGGACGAAATAATGCAATAAGCGAAGCCTGACCCCCAACTTCACGTGCTCACCTCGCCTCCGGAGTGGGGGCTCAAAGCGGGCCGAGGCTTGGAGGTTAGGCGGCGCGTTCCGCCCGCAGGCGTTCGGCGATCCAGACCTTGATGATGGATTGCCGGGGGACCCCCAGGCGCCTCGCCTCCCGATCCAGCGACTGGATCATCCAGACGGGGAAGTCGACGTTGACCCTCTTCTGCTCCTGTCCGGGCCGCGTGGCCTTGGACATGTCGAGGTATTCGGTGATGTCCTCGCCCCCATCAAACTTTCGGTCGAGCTCTCTAGCCTTCATGGGGTCACCGCCTTGTCGTGTGCAGGTCCTTCGACGGCTGGTCGTTTACAGGAGCTCGACCGGCACCGCCTGGGTCTGGCGGTCGAGGGGGTTTATCAAGTCTCCTCCAGATCTGCATGGCGTCGTAGCATGTAGCGGTCGAACTGGGGAACCGTGAACGCCGCCAATCCGTGGCCGGGGGTGTAGAGCAAGCCTTTGTCGATCAACCGCGACCGTAAAGGCCCCGCTTGCTCCGTCGTGCGGTGGATGCGTTGCGCAACTTCTCCGGCCCGGTGGGGATCGGGCCCTAACTCTGCCATGGCATAGAGGTACCGTAGCTCCAAGTCGGTCGTACGTTCTGCACGTACGCGGAAAAAACTCTCGTCGAGCTTGGCCTCGACGAGCGGCAGGACCGACTTGGCATCGTTCAACGTGATGGGCGACATGGACGCCTCGTCCCAGATGGTCTTGCCATATTCTTGGAGGAAGTAGGGATATCCTTGGGTGTACTCGACAATGAAGTCGACGGCCTCGGGCTCGAAGTCGATGCCATGATCGTGAACGGGGAGGATGATGGCATCTCTCGCAGCAGTCTCGGTATTGAGTTTTCCGATCCGTGGAGATTGGAACAGCCTTTCACTGTAGGATTTGGCTTCACCCGCTAACCGAGGGATCTGCGGCAGCCCCGCGCCAACGAGGGTGATCGGCAAGTTCCGGCGAGCGCACTTGTGCAGCGCCGCGATGAGTGCCGTGAGCTCAGCCGGTTGCAGATACTGTATTTCGTCGAGAAGAAAGATGACGCCGGTCCCCTTCTCTCGTGCTGCATCTCCAAGGGCGACGAAGAGGTCGCTGAGGTCCTCCGCGAGAGCGCCGCTGTCTCCGGTACCGGCAAGGGCGTCGACGTCCAGCCCAGCGGTCACCGCGCCATCGGGGTTGAAGGTGATGGTGAACGACTTCAGGATCGATGCAGCCCTTCGTGCACGGTGGCTCCACCGCGCCTTGGGTGCGATCTGTAGCAGTGCGCGGCGGACCTGTGCTGAGATCTTCGAGCCGAAAGATGCACGCTTTTCGACCTCCCACTCCACGGTTGCCCAGTCGCGGGCCTCAGCCTTCTCACGGAATACATCCAGCAGCACGGTCTTTCCGACGCCTCGGAGACCCGTGATGATCATCGACTGCTCGGTATATCCGTTTTCGAGTCGCTCCAGCAGGACGCCGAACGACTCCATCTGTTCTTCACGGCCGACGAGCGCCGGCGGTTTTGTGCCGGCGCCGGGCGCGAATGGGTTTTTCCGCGGGTCCATCTGACCTCCTTTTTCAAACTAAGCAGACTTTATCGAGATCTGTTTAGTTTTGTCTAGTCTGTAAAATTGGGCAGGCGAACGGCCGTCGAGGGGGCGTACCTCCGGGGCGGGGCAGAGGAGGGCGCCGGAATTACGGTGCGCGGGCAGGCGGTCGAGGGTGGTGGAGGGGTGACTCCATCCGCGGCGCAGGGATCCTCATGATTTTTTTCGCGTAGCGAAAAAAATCACAGCTCGATCTGGCTGCCGAGCTCGACTACCCGGTCGGGGGGGATGTGGAACTGGCGGCGGGCGGGGAGGGCGTTGCGGGCGATGAGGGCGAAGAGGCGGTCGCGCCAAATGGGCATGCCGGGCCGCTCGGTGGCGAAGAGGGTCTCGCGGCCGAGGAAGAAGGTCGCCTCGTCCACCTCGACCGGCAGCCCCTCGTCGGCGCAGCGGGCGAGGATGTGGAAGATCGACGGGTCCTCCTGGTAGCCGTAGTGGGCGACCACCCGGTGGAAGCGGTCCGAGAGGTGGGTGATCTCCAGACGCGCGTCTCGGGGGACGCGCGGCCGGTGCTCGGTGACCAGGGTGAGGAAGATGTTCTTTTCGTGGATGACCCGGTTGTGGCGCAGGTTCTGCAGCAGGGTGGCGGGGATTCCCTCGGGATGGCCGGAGAGGAAGATCGCGGTGCCGGCGACCCGCGCCGGCGGGTGGTCGGCCATCTCCGTGCGCAGGGCCTCCAGGGTGCCGGCCTGCTCGCGGATCCGCTCGCCGAGGAGCTCGCGGCCGCGCCGCCAGGTGGACATGACCACGTAGCCGGCGATGCCCACGAGGATGGGGATCCAGCCGCCGTGGAGGATCTTCAGGCTGTTGGCGGCGAGGAAGAGGAGGTCGATCGCGCCGAGGCTCACGGTGGCCGCGACCGCCGCCCACAGGGGCCACCCCCACCGCTCACGCATGACCACGAAGAGCAGGACGGTGGTCAGCAGCATGGTGGTGGAGACGGCGATGCCGTAGGCCGCCGCCAGGCCGCTGGAGGAGCCGAAGCCGATGGCCAGGGCGACGGTGGCCACCAGCAGGGCGCGGTTCACCGCCGGGACGAAGATCTGCCCCTCCTCTTTTTCCGAGGTGTGGACCACCGTGAGGCGCGGCAGGTAGTCGAGGCGGATCGCCTGGCGGGTGAGGGAGAAGGCGCCGGAGATCACCGCCTGGGAGGCGATCACCGTGGCGCCGCAGGCGAGGACCACCGCTGGGTAGAGGAGTGATCGTGGGATGAGGTGAAAGAAGGGGTTGGTCGCCAGGGAGGGGTCGCGGAGCAGCAGCGCCCCCTGGCCGAGGTAGTTGAGGGCGAGGCAGGGGAGGACGACGGCAAACCAGGTGCGGCGGATCGCCGCGGCGCCGAAGTGGCCCATGTCGGCGTAGAGCGCCTCGGCGCCGGTGACCGCCAGGAAGACCGCCCCGAGGGGGAGGAGGGCGGCGAGCCGGTGGGCGGCGAGGAATTGGAGGGCATACACCGGCGACAGGGCGGCGAGGATCTCGGGGCGGCGCGCCAGGCTGACCCCGCCGGTGACCCCGAGGGTGAGGAACCAGAGGAGGATGATCGGCCCGAAGAGGGTGCCGATGCGCGCGGTGCCGTGGCGCTGGACCGAGAAGAGGGCGACGAGGATCGCCACCGTGATCGCCACCACCCACGGCTCAAAGGCGGGGGTGGCGATGGAGAGCCCCTCCACCGCGCTGAGGACCGAGATCGCCGGGGTGATCATCCCGTCGCCGTAGAGCAGGGCGGCCCCGAAGAGGCCGAGGACCACCAGCCACGGCCGTGGCCCGGCGGGACGCTCCGGCGGTCGCCGGATGAGCGACAGCAGCGCCAGGATTCCCCCCTCCCCCTCGTGGTCGGCGCGCATCACCAGGGCGACGTACTTGATCGACAGGACGACCATCAGCGACCAGAGGATCAGCGACACGATCCCGAGGACGTTCTCCCGGCTCACCGCCAGGCCGCTCGCCTCGTGGAAGCACTCGCGGAAGGCGTACAGCGGGCTGGTGCCGATGTCGCCGTAGACCACCCCGAGGGCGGCGAGCATCAGACCTGCGAAGCGGCGGCCACGCGGGGCGGGGCGGGGTTGCTCCGGCTCTTCTCCCATGGGGCGACGTTGCCTCGCCGCGGTGGTGGGTGGCAAACCGGGGGCAAGACCACAGTGAGGATCGGCGAAAACAGTATTCAACGCTCACTCTCCCCCCTACGCCGTGGGAACACGAAAGCACGAAAGGGGGAAAACACGAAAGACAACCGCTT
>CAZRGD010000159.1:0-6238 GCA_964599505.1 uncultured Nitrospirota bacterium
GTGGCGGGTGGTGGGTGGTGTGTCGTGGGCGGGTGGGTGGTGTGGGCGCGGGCGCGTGCGCCGCCTCGCCGCCGCCCCGGTGGCGGTGGCGCGGTGGATCAGCGAGTCGGTGAACGACCTCCTGCCGGTGGGGCAGATCGGCGGCAACGTGGTGCGCGCCCGTCTGGTGGTGCGGCGCCACCTCCCCGGCCCCGAGGCGGGGGCGACGGTGGTGGTGGACCTCACCCTCACCGCCCTCACCCAGCTCCTCTACACCCTCCTTGGCCTCTGCTTGCTGCTCGCCCGCCTCGGTGGAACGGGGGGGGTGGAGGTGGCGGCGAGCGTCGTGCTGGCCGCCCTCGTGGTCGCTGGCTTCTACCTCGCCCAGCGGCGCGGCCTCTTCACCCTCCTCGCCCGCCTGCTGGAGCGGATGGCGGGAGGCAGCGCCTGGTTCTCCCTGGTGGGCGGCGCGGTCGCCCTCGACGCGCGGGTGGTCGCCCTCTATGGGGAGCGGCGGCAACTCCTCACCTCCACCGCCGCCCATCTCGCCGCCTGGCTCGCGGGGACCGGCGAGGTGTGGCTGGCGCTGCGCTTCCTCGGCCACCCGGTGGGGTGGGTGGACGCCCTCATCCTCGAGTCCCTCGGCCAGGCGGTGCGCTCCTCCGCCTTCGCGGTCCCCGGCGCCCTCGGGGTGCAGGAGGGCGGCTTCATCGTCATCGGCCGGATGCTCGGCCTGCCTCCGGAGCTCGGCCTTGCCGTGTCGCTAGTGAAGCGGGTGCGCGAGCTCGCCCTCGGCCTCCCGGGGCTCCTCGCCTGGTCGATCGCCGAAGGGCGCCGCCTCGGGTACCCGCGTAGAGGGTAGCGCCGTCCACCTTTGCCTCGTGCGGGAGAGGGGTCCATCCTGGCTGTCTCGTTGGTGAGTTGTCCGGTAAGGATGCTGCGCATGGTCCCCCTCCTCCCCCTCTCTCAGGCCCTCGCCCTCGCCGCGGCGGGCGCCTCCATCGCCTGTCTCGCCTTGACCCTCCGCTGTGTCGGTCGCCGGCACAGCCGGCCGGTGGTGGCCGCGTCACGGCCGCGGCCGCGGCCGGTGACCATCCTCGTCCCCCTGTGCGGGGTGGACGGTGGCCTGGATGAGAACCTCGCCTCCTTCTGCACCCAGGCCTACGACCGTTATCAGGTGATCTTCGGGGTGCGCGACGCGAGCGACCCCGCGGTCGCCGTGGCTCGGCGGGTGATCGACGACCATCCCGGGGTGGACGTCCAACTGGTGGTCGACTCGCGCATCCTTGGCCGCAACCACAAGGTAAGCAATCTGGCGAACATGATCGGTGTCGCGCGCCACGACACCCTGGTAATCGCGGACAGCGACATGCGCGTCGGGCCGGACTACCTGGCGGTGGTCACCGCGCCCCTGGCCGACCCGCGGGTGGGGGCGGTGACCTGCCTCTACCGGGGCGTCGCCACCGGCGGCCTCGCCTCGAAGCTCGGGGCGCTGCTGATCAACGAGTGGTTCGCCCCCTCGGTCCTCCTCTCCCTCCGCTTCCAGCGCCTCTGCTTCTGCTTCGGGGCGACCATCGCCCTCACCCGCCACGCCCTGGAGCAGATCGGCGGCTTCGCCGCGCTGGCGCCGTATCTCGCCGACGACCACATGCTCGGCAAACGGCTCGACGAGCACGGCTATGAGGTCGTCCTCTCTCCCTACCTGGTGGACAACCAGGTCCACGAGGCGGGGCTCAGGGCGCTCTTCCTCCACCAGCTCCGCTGGGCACGCACGGTGCGCACGGTGCGCCCCCTGGGCTACACCTTCTCCTTCGTGACCTACCCGCTGGCGATCACCCTCCTCGCCCTGGCGGTCTCCAGGGGGGCGCCGGTGGCGTGGGGCCTGGTGGGGTGCGCCGTCCTCCTGCGCATCGCCCTCCACCTCGTCTGCCGCAGGCGCTTCGCGATCACCGCGCCGACGACGCCGTGGCTCGTCCCTCTCCTGGACCTCTTTGGCCTCACCGTGTGGGTGGCGAGCTTCTGTGGCCGCCGGGTGCGCTGGCGCGACCAGACCCTGGCGGTGGAGCGCAACGGTGAGCTCACCGCGAAGGAGCCGGCGTGAGCCTCGCCCGCGCCGCATCTACTGCGGAGGAGAGAACAGCCACCACATCGCCGGTGGAGGGTGAGGGTGAGGCGCCGTCGCGGGTGGCCCCGGTGACCCCCGCGCGCCGGCGGCTGCGCCTGGTGCGCCAGGCGCTCCTGGAGGGGGGGCCGGGCTTCTGTCAGTTCGCGATCAATAATGCCTGCAACGCCGGCTGCGACTTCTGTAGCTTCGGCCTCGACCGCCTGGCGCGGGGGGACTGGCGCTTCGTGGAGGTCGGCGAGGCACGACGGGCGATCGACGTCCTGGCGTGTCACGGGGTGCGCTATCTGGTGCTCACCGGCGGCGAGCCGATGCTCCACCCGGCGTTGCTGGAGATCGTCGGCCACGCGCGGGCGCGCGCCATGGTGGTCATCCTGGTGACCAACGGCTCGCGCCTGAGCGAGCGGCGCATCGCCGCGCTGGAGCAGGCGGGCGTCTCCAGCGTGATCATCTCCATCGACGCCCCCTCCGCCGCCGTTCACGAGGCGAATCGCCACCTGCCCGGGGTGTGCGACAAGATCCGCGAGGCGAACCGGATCTTCCGCGAGAGGCGCATCCAGACCACCGCCTCGGTCACCATGAGCCGGCTGATCGACGACTACGGCGAGCTGCCCCCCTTCCTCCACGAGCTTGGCTTTACCAGCGTCACCTTCTCCTACCCCCTGACCACCCTGAGCTCCAGCTTTCTCGGCCACGCCGACTCGGGCCTGGTTACCTACACCCCGGAGGAGCTGATCGCGGCCTTCGACGCGATCAAGGCGCTCAAGGGGGAGATCCAGGTGGCCAACCCCACCGCCTCCATCGAGGAGATGCAGCGCTTCCTGCGCGGCGAAGAGCAACGCTTCGAGTGCCTCGGCGGCTACAAGTACTTCTACCTCGACTGGGACCTCGCCCTGTGGCGCTGCCACCACTGGGAGGAGCCGATCGGCTCCGTCTTCGACTTCGACGAGAGCCAGCGGGTGCGCGACGGCTGCACCCGCTGCATGATCGACTGCTACCGCGACGCCTCGGTGATGCAGCACATCGCCGTCTCGGTCAGCGACGCCATCGGTCTGGCACGCGACGGTGCGTGGCGGGCCGCGGCGACGGAGCTCTTCCAGCGTGCCAACGCCGCCTCGATCGCGTCGGTCGTCGAGGGGCTGCGGTGGATCCGGCGGATCTAGGAGCCTGCCGGACCTTGCGTTGACTGCTCGGCGGTTCAGGAGAATGGTCTGGCCGCGTGTCCGATGGCACGCCCATCGTCCGGGGGGCAGGGCGGTGGCCACGGGTGCGGTTGGAGCGCTCGACCACATCATAACTTTGCAACGTGTGGGCTTTGAGGAAAGCTGAGGAGACGAAGATGAAGACGATCCGGTGTTTGGTTTCAATCTGTGCATTGAGCCTCATGGTGGCGTGTGCAGGCTCGCCGATGAAAAGCGGCACCACCGCACCGACGGCGACCGACCCGGCGGGGCTCAGCGCCAAGCAGCTCGCGACCCTCGTCCAGCAGGAGGGCATGGTCTACAACATGGTCGCGCCGATCGTGAAGGGCTACACGATGAGCGACCCGAAGATGACCAAGGCGACGATCATGCCGCGACGCGCGAAGATCCTCGCCTGGGGCAAGCGGCTCAAGTCGCTGGGCGGCGCCGTCGCCCCGGTCTTCCCCGAGCTGAGGTAAGACGGGCGAGAAGAAGATCCGCATCGCGCTGAGCGCGCGCCACAGGAGCCCTCCCCGATGATGAAGACCCTCTTTCTCAACCCCCCCTCCTTCGAGGGGTTCGACGGGGGTGCCGGGTCGCGCTACCAGGCGCGGCGCGAGATCCGCTCCTTCTGGTATCCCACCTGGCTGGCGCAGCCCGCCGCCCTGGTCCCGAACAGCCGCCTCATCGATGCCCCGGCGCGCGGCCTCGCCCTCGACGACATCCTGCCCCTGGCGGGCGACTACGAGCTGGCGATCCTCCACACCTCCACCCCCTCCTTCGCCTCCGATGTGCGGGTGGCGGAGGCGCTCAAGGGGGCGAACCCGAAGCTGATGATCGGCTTCGTCGGCGCCCACGTAGCGGTCTCGCCCGAGCCGTCGCTGGCGGCGTCGGCGGCGATCGACTTCGTCGCCCGCGGCGAGTTCGACTACACGGTGAAGGAGGTGGCGGAGGGGCGGCCGCTGGCGACCATCGATGGGCTCAGCTACCGCGAAGGCGGCACGGTGGTCCACAACCCGGAGCGGCCGCCGATCGAGGCGATGGACGCCCTGCCCGACGTGGTCGACGTCTACCAGCGCGACCTGGTGATCGAGGACTACTTCATCGGTTACCTGCAGCACCCCTACCTCTCCCTGTACACCGGCCGCGGCTGCAAGTCGCGCTGCACCTTCTGCCTCTGGCCGCAGACGATCGCCGGCCACCGCTACCGCACCCGCAGCCCGGAGAGCGTCGCGGCGGAGATCGCCAAGGCGCAGGCCTACTTCCCGCAGGTGAAGGAGCTCTTCTTCGACGACGACACCTTCACCGATGACCGGCCGCGCGCCGAGGCGATCGCCCGGCTGCTTGGGAAGCTCGGCGTCACCTGGTCGTGCAACGCCAAGGCGAACGTCCCCTACGAGACCCTGAAGGTGATGAAGGAGAATGGCCTGCGTCTCCTGCTGGTGGGCTTCGAGAGCGGCAGCCAGCGGATCCTCACGAACATCAAGAAGGGGATCCACGTGGAGCGCGCCCGGCGCTTCATGGAGGACTGCCACGCCCTCGGGATCACCGTCCACGGCACCTTCGTCCTCGGTCTGCCGGGGGAGACCCACGAGACCATTGAGGAGACGGTGCGCTACGCCAAGGAGATCAACCCGCACACGATCCAGGTCTCCCTCGCTGCCGCCTACCCAGGCACCGAGCTCTACCGTCAGGCGGAGGCGAACGGCTGGCTCTTGAAGACGGAGCCCGCGGTGGCGAGCAACGGGCTGCAGATCAGCTCTTTGGAGTACCCGGGCCTCCCCCACGAGGAGATCTTCGAGGCCCTGGAGCGGTTCTACAAACGGTTCTACTTCCGGCCGCGGAAGATCGCCGAGATCACCTTCGAGATGGCCCATAGCTGGGAGATGACCAAGCGGCGGCTGCGCGAGGGGGTGGAGTTCTTCCAGTTCCTCTATGGGCGGGAAGACTCCGTGTGAGGCGACTCGTCGTCACCGCGGACGACTTCGGCGCAGCACCCGAGGTGAACGAGGCGATCGAGCGGGCCCACACCGAGGGGATCCTCACCACCGCCAGCCTGATGGTGGCGGCCCCCGCCGCCGCGGACGCGGTGGCCCGGGCGCGGCGGCTCTCCACCCTCCACGTGGGGCTGCACCTGGTCCTCGTGGCGGGTAGGCCGCTCCTGCCGGCGCGCGACCTGCCCGATCTCACGGACGCGGCGGGGCAGTTTCGCCGCGACCTCGTGGGGGCGGGCTTCCGCTTCTTCTTCCGCCCGGCGGTGCGGCGTCAGCTCCGCGCCGAGATCCGCGCCCAGCTCGACGCCTTCCGCGCCACCGGCCTGCCGCTCGACCACGTGAACGGCCACTGCCACATGCACCTCCACCCCACCGTCCTCGGGCTGGTCCTGGAGATTGGCCGCGACTACGGGCTACGGGCGGTGCGCCTGCCGGTGGAGCCGCTGGTCGCCGCCTGGCGGGCCCGCGGCGGCGACCTCGCGGCACGGGTGGGGATGGCGGCGGTGATGCGACCGTGGGCGGCCCTCATGCGCGCACGCTGTCGCCGTGCCGGCGTGATGTGCAACGACCACCTCTTCGGTCTCCACGACACCGGCGCCATGGACCGCGACACGGTCCTCCGCCTCCTCGCCCACCTGCCGCGTGGGGTGAGCGAGATCTACTTCCACCCGGCCACCGCCCCGTGGCCGGGGATGGACCCGGGGATGCGCGGCTACCGTCTCGCCGACGAGCTCGCCGCCCTCACCGATCCGACGGTCGCCGAGGCGATCGCGGCGCGGGGGATCCAGCGGACCACCTTCACGGAGCTCGCCGCCGGGGGCGGCGCGGCTCCGCAAGAGAGGTGGGATCGCGATGGGGGGGCGGCGTGAAGCGCACCCTCTACCTCGCCCTGGCGGTGGGTGTCGCCCTCTTCGTCGCCCTGATCGCCTACAACGGCGGCGCCCAGGTGGCCGCGGCGGTGG